>CAZFCL010000059.1:0-6897 GCA_964517705.1 uncultured Zetaproteobacteria bacterium
AATGGTCTTGAAAAGGCCATCGGGCAAGTGGAGTAGGGTTAGTTTTTCTTTAATAGCTCTTTTGCGTGCAGAGTCTGGCCACGCACTGCTTCTGATTTTTTCGATAACAGGTAAAGATAGGCCGGCACTACACTGGATGCCTCCGGAACCATATCTGGGTGCTCTCCGCCGTAAGTTCGTTTGAAGAGCTTGGTGCGTACGCAGCCCGGATTCAGTGTATTGAAGCGATAAGGTTTCTCAGGGTGCTCCATCTGCCACATAGCGGCGGCATAGGCGAGCGCACGCTTGGCCAAGCCGTAGCCATGCCAGTTGGCCTTGTCTTCATCCACCATGTCACACGTTGTGAAAATGATACTGGCTGCTTCTGCGCGTTTGAGAAGTGGAAACATGGCTTGGGTCAGAAGATTTGGTGCGCTGAGGTGAATGTCGAGCATTTTCCGAAAATCCTCAGCTTTTACATATTGCATCGGCGTGCAGCGCTTGATTTCACCGGCACAGTGCACCAAGCCATCGAGGTGTGGGACTTGATCCTTCAGAGCAAGGAATAGTTTGCCATAGTTATCAAAGTCGCTGAGGTCGAATGGAATACAGAGGCAGCAACCATCCACTTTCTCGATTTGCTCCAGGGTCAGGTTCAAGCCGTCTTCACTGCGTCCTAGCGCAATCACGTTTGCACCTTTCTCACCAAGGGAGGCGGCAACCTGTTGGCCTATACCATCAGATGCACCAGTGACCAGATAGATGCGATCCTTGAATTCTGAGCTCATGCCATTTCTCCTATCGGCGGCATTTAACCACAGAGAGCAGTGAGAAGCACAGGGAAAATAGAGGTGTGGTTCCAACCCTTCCAGCTACTTTCGTAACTGCTATGCTTCGCCAAGTTTTTTATGGGGTGATTCATGGCTGATTATCAATACATCTATTCTATGCAGGGCGTTGGCAAGGTGGTTGCTGGAAAAAAAGAGATTCTCAAAGATATCTATCTCTCATTTTTGCCTGGTGCCAAGATTGGGGTGCTTGGCTTGAACGGTGCCGGTAAATCAACACTGCTGCGCATCATGGCCGGTATTGATAGTGAAATTATCGGAGAGGCACGCCCTGCACCCGGCATCCGTGTTGGTTACCTTTCTCAGGAGCCTGAGCTTGATCCAAGTAAGGATGTGCGTGGTAATGTTGAAGAAGCTGTTCAGCCTGTTAAGGATGCGCTTGCCGAGCTTGATGCGGTATATGCAGCATATGCCGAACCAGATGCCGATTTTGATGCTATTGCCGCAAAACAGGCAGAGCTTGAAGCGCTGATTGAGGCAAGCGATGGACATGATCTTGATCGTAAGCTTGAGATTGCTGCAGATGCACTTCGCTTACCTGCCTGGGATGCCGATGTCACCAAACTCTCCGGTGGTGAGCGTCGCCGAGTTGCTCTATGTAGATTGCTTCTCTCCAATCCTGATATGTTGCTTCTTGATGAGCCAACCAACCATCTTGATGCTGAATCGGTTGCCTGGCTGGAGCGGTTCCTGCATGACTACCCGGGCACTGTCGTAGCAGTGACCCATGATCGCTATTTCCTCGACAACGTGGCTGGGTGGATTCTGGAGCTGGATCGTGGGCGCGGCATTCCTTTTGAGGGCAACTACTCAGCATGGTTGGAGCAGAAGGAGAAGCGTCTGGTTGTGGAGGAGAAGCAGGAGAGCTCACGCCAGAAGGCAATGCAGCACGAGCTGGAGTGGGTGCGTGCCGGTGCCAAGGGGCGCCACGCCAAGTCTAAGGCGCGACTCAAGGCGTTCGATGAGCTGGCCAGTCGCGAAGTGCAGGAGCGTAACGCTACCAAACAGATATTCATCCCGTCTGGTGAACGACTGGGCGACACCGTTTTTAAGGCTGAAAATGTAACGAAGGGGTTTGCTGATCGTGTATTGGTTGAGGGTCTCAACTTCAACCTTCCCCGCGGCGGTATCGTGGGTGTTATTGGTGCCAATGGTGCAGGTAAGACTACGCTGTTCCGTATGTTTACAGGTCAGGAGAAGCCTGATTCTGGTGAGTTGGTCATGGGGGAGACGGTGAAACTCTCCTACGTTGATCAGTCGCGTGATGCACTTGATGATAGTAAGACAGTGTGGGAGGAGATCTCCGGCGGTGCCGACTCAATGTATCTCGGCAAGGTAGAGGTACAGAGTCGCGCTTATTGCGGCCGCTTCAATTTCAAGGGCGGTGACCAGCAGAAGAAGATCGGACTACTCTCCGGTGGTGAGCGTAACCGAGTACACCTGGCTAAGATGCTCAAAGAGGGTGGCAATGTGCTCATGCTTGATGAGCCGACCAATGATCTTGATGTGGAGACTCTCCGTGCGCTGGAGGAGGCACTGCTCGATTTTGCAGGTTGTGCCATTGTGATTTCACATGACCGCTGGTTCCTCGACCGTATTGCCACCCATATGCTTGCCTTTGAAGGTGAGGGGCATGTGGAGTGGTTCGAAGGGAATTTTGAAGAGTATGAGGCGGATAAACGGCGCAGGCTTGGTGATGATGCGACCGAGCCACATCGTATCAAGTATAAGAAACTGGTCTGATCTATAATACTGGCGGCGCATAGTTTTTTATTGTGAAATGACGTAATGTCCGCAATTATCTTTAGTCGATAGGGGGCTGCGATGTTTGGACTTGGAACAACAGAGCTGATTCTGATTCTCATTATTGTCGTGGTGCTATTTGGCGCCAAGCGGTTGCCGCAGGTTGGCGCCGGGCTTGCCAAGGGGATTAGGAGTTTCCGTAGCAATATATCCGATGATGAAAAAAAGGATGCATCTGCAGGAGATGAGTCCAGCGATAAAAAGTAGCCCTGCATAAGCCACCATGCCTGATATCGGATTTCTGGAACTGCTGCTTGTCGGTGTGATCGCTTTCCTGGTGCTGGGGCCAAAGCGTATGCCTGAACTTTTCTCTCAGGTTGGGCGCGTGGTTCGCAAAGGGCGTGACTGGATCAATGATGTGAAGTCTCAGGTCGATAGTGAGGTTGCTCCACTTTCCACACATGTTTCTGATATCAAAGATACCTTGAACGATAGCGATATCAGTAGAATTAATGATGAAATTATGAAAAAAGAGGCGCGCACTGCTGGTAAGTCAACAGCAGACAGCCCTGCTGCGAAGCCAGACCACTCAACATGAGTTTGAGCGAAGATCAGCCTGTCACAGAGGTGAAAAAGGGCTCCGGTAACATGCTTTCTCATCTTGCCGAACTGCGCCGCCGCGCTACCACTGCCATCATTGTATATATCATCGGCGTTGTGGTGCTGATGAATTTTTCCGAGCCAGTGTTTGATTTTATCTCCGAGCCACTGCGTGCTGTGCTTCCGGCAGGCACTCCGCTGGTGTTTCTTAATGCTCCCGATGTTTTCTTTACCTACCTGAAGATCGCGCTGGTTCTGAGTCTGTTCGCTACGGCGCCTATTACACTTTACCAACTCTGGGCCTTTGTTGCCCCTGGTCTCTATAGGCATGAGAAAGAGGTGTTTGTCTCCTACTTCTTCGGCTCATTGACACTTCTTTTGGCAGGCGGGGCATTTGCTTTTTATGCAGTCTTTCCATTGATCTTTGAGTTTTTCCTAGGTTTTTCTACCGACACTATTCAGGCCATGCCGGCAGTGAAGGAGTACCTCTCGCTGGTACTAAAACTACTCTTTGCATTCGGTGTTAGTTTTCAGATACCTATTGTGGTTATGTTGCTGGTGCGCCTTGGTGTTGTTGATGTTGAGTCGCTGGCTGATAAGCGCCGTTATGTGGTTGTGTGGGTTTTTGTTTTTGCAGCCATCCTGACACCTCCCGATATTATTTCACAGGTGCTGCTCGGTGTTCCAATGTTGCTACTGTATGAGGCTGGGCTTTATCTGGCCAAGGTGCGAAGCAGGGTCTAATAGCAAGCAGATGAACATTGCAGTCTATATATCTGGCCACGGCTTTGGCCACCTGGCACAGGTCGCTCCTGTGCTGAATAAAATATATCAGTGCAGTCCGGAGTGCCGGTTTCTGATTCGTTCTCCCTTGCCAGAGAGCGAACTAAAGGCCCGCCTGCAATTTGATTTTCAACTTGAGCCAGAAGCTGTCGATATCGGTGTCATCCAGAAAAGTGCAATTGAGGAGGACCGGGAGGAATCTATTGCCGCCATGCGCACCTGGACAGATGCAATGGGTAGGCATATTAGCCGTGAGGTAGCATTGTTAAAGAGGTTCGCCCCCTCCCTCGTGCTTTCCAATATCTCACCGTTGGCGTTTCCGGCCGCAAAGGCGGTGGGAGCTCCTGCCATTGGACTGGCATCCTTGGATTGGCATACCATCTACTCGCACTGGTTGCCGGAGAGTGATTCCATTATTGCAACGCTGAAAAAAGCATACAGGCAGTGTGATTTTCTTTTGACACCACCGATGGCAATGGATATGGGTGTATTTACCAAAAAGAGAACCATTCCGCTGATTGCTGCGCATCCGAAATCTGTTGGCATCAACCTCAGGCAAGGCTACAAAAAGCGTGCGCTGGTGATTTTTGGCGGCTCTGGATCGCCTGCCTACGATATGGATGCACTGGCAGCTATGAGTGAGTGGCTTTTTCTCATTCCAGAAGCGCCAGATCATGCACCGAGAAATGTGCAGTCGATTCACTTCGGCCCTGCACTAAGAGCAGTTGACCTCATGCCGCAGGTTGATGCTGTGGTCTGCAAACCGGGCTACGGCATCCTCGCCGAATCCTGGCGAACAGACACACCAGTAGCATGGGTAGAGCGACCAGACTTTCCGGAGTATCCGATATTGAAAAAGTGGCTAGATGAGCTGTTTCCAAGCTGTGGCATGGATCGCAAGAGTTTCCACTGTGGTAACTGGTTGCCTGCTTTGGAAGGGGCAGTGGCATCATCACGTCCATTTCCGCAGCTGGAGCAGGATGGCGCCGATATAGCGGCGGAGATTACTCTCTCTGTACTGGATGGTAAAACTGCATAGCCCTTTATGGCATAAGCTACCCTGCATCGCTACACTGCCGCGCCAATGAGTAAGATTAGTCAACCTCACATACGCAATTTCTCCATTATTGCTCATATCGATCACGGTAAGTCCACACTGGCAGACCGCCTGATTGAGGTGACTGGTGCTCTATCTGAGCGCCAGATGAAGAAACAGGTGCTCGACTCCATGGATCTGGAGCAGGAGCGTGGTATTACGATTAAGGCTCAGACCGCGACCTTGAACTACAAGGCTTCCGATGGTGAGTCCTATCAACTCAACCTGATCGACACCCCGGGGCATGTTGATTTTACCTATGAAGTTTCGCGTTCGCTACAGGCGTGTGAAGGGGCGCTGTTGATTGTCGATGCGGCACAAGGGGTAGAGGCGCAGACACTGGCCAATGTTTATCTGGCTATGGAAAATGATCTCGAAATTATTCCGGTGATTAACAAGATCGACCTACCTAGCGCTGATATTGAAGAGGCGAAGCGGCAGATTGAAGATGTCATTGGGCTTGACGCTTCGGGTGCGATTCCTGTCTCTGCCAAAACAGGGCAGGGTATTGAGGATGTGCTGGAGGCGATTGTTCAGCATGTGCCACCACCAGAAGATCGTGATGAAAAGCCGCTGCGCGCATTGGTTGTCGACTCCTGGTTTGACTCTTACGTGGGTGCTGTTGCACTGATTCGCGTATTTGATGGCAGAATCAGAAAGGGTGATCGCTTCCGACTGATGTCGATGCCGACCGCATCATCCTATGAGGTGCAGGATGTCGGCTACTTTGTACCGACACCCTTTTCCACCCCCGAGCTTACCTCTGGCGATGTTGGGTTTCTGGTTGGTGGCATCAAAAATCTGGCTGACCTTAAGGTGGGTGATACAGTCACAACACTGAAGAGCTCTGCTGAAGAGCCACTTCCCGGCTACCGCGAACCCAAACCGATGGTTTTTTCCGGACTCTATCCGGTTGACTCTGCCGATTATAACGAACTGCGTGATTCGCTTGAAAAGCTGCACATGAATGACCCTGCCTTCTCCTTTGAGCCGGAAAACTCATCAGCACTTGGGCTGGGCTTTCGCTGTGGCTTCCTCGGCATGTTGCACATGGAGATTGTGCAAGAGCGGTTAGAGCGAGAGTACGACCTTGATCTGATCACAACAGCGCCGAGTGTGATTTATCGTATTTACAAGACAGATGGTAGTATGACTGAGATATCCAATCCGAGTGAGTTTCCCGACCCACAGGGGATCGATCGTATTGAGGAGCCGACGGTGCTGGCCAATATCTTTGTGCCAGAAGAGTTTGTCGGCGCCATGATGAAGCTCTGCCAGGAGCGCCGTGGTATGCAGCAGGATATGAAGTTTATCGGGCAGGGGCGGGTTATGCTTGCCTATCGCCTGCCATTGGCCGAAATGGTGATCGATTTTTATGACAAGCTGAAATCGGTCTCACGTGGCTATGCATCCATGGACTATGAGCTCTCTGATTTCTCTCCAGATGATGTAGTTAAGCTTGATGTGTTGGTACATGCTGAGCCTGTCGATGCACTCTCTCTGATTGTGCATCGTTCAATTGCCGAATCGCGCGGCCGTGATCTGGTGAAGAAGTTGCGCGAACTGATTCCTCGGCAGCAGTTTGATGTTCCCTTGCAGGCTGCAATTGGTGGCCGTATCTTGGCCCGTGAGACGGTTAAGGCTGTCCGCAAAAATGTAACAGCCAAATGCTACGGTGGTGATATTACCCGTAAGCGCAAACTTCTGGAAAAACAGAAGGCGGGCAAGAAGCGTATGAAGTCGATTGGTAGTGTGGAGGTGCCGCAGGAGGCATTTCTGGCAGTGCTGAAACTGGGAGAGGGTTCGTGAGCAGAGCAAATAAACCTATATGGCGCGAGTGGCTTGAGA
>CAZFCL010000060.1:0-6866 GCA_964517705.1 uncultured Zetaproteobacteria bacterium
GTTCCTTGATCGCTGCCGCACAACCATCAATGTCTATGGTGATGCTGTAGGTGCTGCCGTGGTAGGGAGAATGATGCCGCGAAGAGAGAAATCTCGAGCTATTTTTGAGTTGTAATAAGTGTTTGCATGCCAGATACGCTGTCGCTATTGTTCGGCGCCCTATAGAAAGGAAAGAAATTAAGAGGTAACAACGTTCATGTCTTTGGCGCTGGAAGAAAAAAATAAAATTATTGAGAAGTATCGTCGTAGTGAAGGTGATACAGGCTCTCCTGAAGTGCAGGTCGCTCTGTTGACCGCACGCATTGACCACCTATCTGGTCACTTTAAAGATCACCATAAAGATCACCACTCCCGTCGCGGCCTTCTGAAGATGGTTGGCCAGCGTCGTAATCTGCTCGGCTACCTTAAGAATAAGGACTTCGGCCGCTATCGCACCCTGATCGAAAATCTGGGGCTGCGTCGCTAAGAAACATTAAAGGCGGCCCGTAAGGGTCGCCTTTTTTCTTTTTATCGGTTCTATCCAAGCCAGGGACATGTGCGTTAAAAGGAAATTATAAATGTTTGATGTAAAAACTACCAAGGCCGACATTGCTGGCCGCACAATCTCATTTGAAACAGGGCGTGTGGCCCGTCAGGCCGGAGGCTCGGTTCTGGCTCAGGTCGGCGACGTAGTCGTTCATGTTGCTGCAACTGCTGCCAAGCAGCCACTGCAGGGTGTGGATTTCATGCCGCTGACTGTTCATTACCAGGAAAAAACATACGCAGCTGGCCGTTTTCTTGGCGGCTTCTTCAAGCGTGAGGGTCGCCCATCCGAGAAGGAGACACTGACCTCCCGTTTGATTGATCGCCCTATCCGCCCGCTTTTTCCAAAAGGTTATTTTCATGAAACGCAGGTGATTGCGACCGTGATCTCTGCAGATGAGGGCACCAACCCTGATATCGTAGCCATTAACGGCGTTTCTGCCGCGCTGGCTATTTCAGATGTGCCATTCGCTGAGCCAATCGCGGCTTCTCGTGTTGGCCTGATCAATGGCGAGTTTGTACTTAACCCATCCTATGAACAGGTTGAAGATTCCGAACTGGATCTGATTGTTGCCGGTACGCGTGATGCAGTACTCATGATTGAATCAGAGGCCAAAGAGCTCACTGAAGAGCAGATGATTGATGCGATCACCTTTGGCCAGGAAGGTTATCAACCAGTTCTCGATGCAATCGAGGAGCTGGTGAAGATTGCTGGTAAAGAGAAGTTAGTAGTGGAGTTGGCGGGCAATGATGAAGTGAAGGGTGCGGTCAAATCCGCATTTGAAGCAGATGTTCGTGACGCTTATGCCATAGTTGATAAGTCAGCCCGTGCTACCAAAATCGAAGAATTTCGCGTTGCAGCACAGGAGCAGTTAGCCGGCACTGAAGAGGCACCTGGCCAGTTCACTTCCAATGATGTGAGCTCTGCCATGAAGAATCTGGAGAAAGATGTGGTTCGTCGCTCGATCATTGATGGTAATCCACGTATTGATGGCCGTAAAACCGATCAGGTTCGTGCTATTGATTGTCAGATCGGTGTGTTGCCACGCACCCACGGCTCCGCTCTGTTTACACGCGGTGAAACACAGGCATTGGTCACGATTACACTTGGTACCGAGTCTGATATGCAGATGACTGAGTCTCTGGAAGGTGTGGCCAAGCAGCGCTTTATGCTGCACTACAACTTCCCGCCATACTCTGTAGGTGAAGCGCGTCGCTTTGGCCCTCCAGGGCGCCGTGAGATCGGCCATGGCCGTCTTGCTCGTCGAGGTATTGAAGCGGTGATTCCCGATGTTGATGACTTTGGTTACGCGATTCGTTCAGTTTCCGAGATTACCGAGTCCAACGGTTCATCTTCCATGGCTTCTGTCTGCGGCACATCGCTGGCGATGATGGATGCAGGTGTGCCGACCAAGGCAGCTGTTGCAGGTGTGGCAATGGGCCTTATTTTGGAGAAAGATGGTTATGCAGTATTGACCGATATTCTCGGTGATGAAGATCATCTTGGTGATATGGACTTTAAAGTGGCTGGTACCCGCGACGGTGTGACTACTCTGCAGCTTGATATCAAGATTGGTGGACTGACTCGCGAGATTATGAAAGAGGCGCTGGCACAGGCACATGCAGGCCGCATACATATTCTTGATGAGATGGCTAAATGCATTGATACACCGCGCAGCTCTGTTGCCGATCATGCTCCTCGTATGATTACCATGAAGATCAACCCGGACAAGATTCGTGAAGTGATCGGTGCCGGCGGTAAGGTGATCCGTGGTATTGTTGAGGAGAGTGGTGCCAAGGTAGACCTTGAAGACGATGGCACAGTGAAGATCTTTGCTGTTACCGGTGAGGCTGGTGAAAAAGCGAAGAAGATGGTTGAGGATATTGTAGCCGAGGTCGAAGTGGGCGCTATCTATACTGGTAAGGTTGTGAAGCTGATGGACTTTGGCGCATTTGTTCGCGTGGTCGGCAGTACCGATGGCCTGGTGCACATCTCTCAGATTGCTAACCACCGTGTCGAGAAAGTTTCCGACGAGCTTTCCGAAGGTCAGGAAGTGCGCGTGAAGGTGTTGGATGTGGATCGTAATGGCCGCATTCGCCTCTCGATGAAAGAACTTCTTGATGATAACGACGAGGGCTAATGTCTTTCGTAAAAACCGGAAAGGGGCGGGCTTGATGCTCGCCCCTTTCTATTTGTGAGACAGGATTCATGTCCGACTTTTATCAAGAGACACAGCCTGCGCATGGCCCGCTTGTTGTAAGCCATACCATGCCTGCGGCACAGAGTGTTGCGATTGGCATTTTCATCAATGTTGGTAGCCGTGATGAACTTCCATCACAGGCAGGTATTACCCATGCGCTTGAGCATATGCTGTTCAAGGGTACGAAAGATATGGATGTGCACCAGCTTGCCGAAAAGCTTGATGAGTTGGGCGGTAATGCCAATGCCTATACCTCACGAGAGCGCACCTGCTTTCACCTACATGTATTGCATGAAAAATGGCGTGAGGCGCTCGATATTCTGGCCGGCATGGTGCAGGAGCCTGCGCTACCTGCTGATGAGTGGGTGCGTGAACGTGAAGTGATCTATGCCGAGATGGCAATGGTCGATGATAGCCCTGAAGAGTGGGTGGCAGAGCAGCATGTTTCTGCCCTGTTTCCTGACCATGTGATTGGCTTGCCAGTACTTGGCTCACACGGTTCTCTGGCTACGGTTTCAGAGTCTGATTTATGTGCATATTTGCAGCAGTGGTACTGCCCACCGCGTATGATGATTGTCGCTGCGGGGAACATTGACCACACAGCACTGGTTGAAGCTGTAGAGGCGCACCACTGGAGAGGTGCGAGTGAGACACCTTCCCGTAAGAAGCCGCCAGCGATGGTAACGGGGGTGCAGCCTCTGAAACGTGAGTCGGAGCAGGCACAAATTATTGTTTCAGCCAAAGGTATTGATGTGAGCTCGGATGAGCGCCCGGCAGCATGGCTCGCCAATCAGCTGCTTGGCGGCGGCATGAGCTCACGACTTTTTCGTGAAGTTCGTGAGAAGAGGGGGCTAGCCTATAGTGTTGGCTCTCATCTTAATTCACTCAGTGATACCGGTGTCTGGAGCATCACATGTGGTGTTGAACATGAGCGTGCGGCGGAGTGTGTATCACTACTCTCCTCACTGCTTCCCGATTTTCCCGATAGTTTGACTGCAGAGGAGCTGGAGAGGGCACGCAAGCAGCTGGAGGTGCAGTTCCGTATGGGGCTTGATTCGGTCGAGGGGCAGATGCTCTATCTTGGCAGCCGGCTTGATGAGGATGTGTTGATATCACCAATAGAGTGGCTGGAAAAGATTCGTAAGATCGAGATTGAAGATGTTGCTAAGTGGTCTGCCTCTCGGCTTTCGGCAGGCATGTTGTGGAGCATTGCCGCACCTGAGAAGGCAGTTGTGAAAATTTGTGATAATGTTGCGCCATGATAGGAATTATTAGAGAAGACATTCGAACTGCATTTGATCGTGATCCGGCAACCCGGTCGGTATGGGAGGCAGTGACTTGCTACCCTGGGTTGCATGCCATCTGGATGCACCGTGTGGCACATGCACTGTGGCGCCGAAAGCTTATTTGGCTGGGACGCTTTGTATCGCACTTGGCTCGCTGGATAACTGGTATTGAGATTCACCCTGGCGCTACCATCGGCAGGCGTTTCTTTATCGATCACGGCATGGGTGTTGTGATCGGTGAAACCACAGAAATTGGTGATGATGTGACCCTCTATCATGGTGTAACACTGGGTGGTACAACATGGGAGAAGACCAAACGCCACCCGACATTGCAGGATGGCGTGATTGTGGGCGCAGGGGCCAAGGTGTTGGGAGCTATTACCATTGGCCAGCAGTCGCGGATCGGTGCCAATTCAGTGGTATTTCGAGATGTGCCCGAACACTCCACCGTGGTTGGCATTCCTGGCACTGTCGTGGCAACAACTGAGTCATTGATTGAGGATGGAAAAATCAACCTCGATCATCATCTTCTTGCCAATCCGGTTTCCGAAGCGCTTGGCCATGTGCTAAAGATGATCGACGATGTGAATGCGCGTATTGATACTTTCCACCCGGATGCCGAAGGGGCAAAAGCAGAAACATCTGACAGCCTTGAGAAAGACCGCCTCAGTGAGCAGGAGAAGCTGGAGCGCTTTCTGGGTGGCGGCATCTAAGAAAGTACCTGCCACGCTTAATACTTGACCATAAAAGTCAGATTTATAATATCCGATGGTTTTATACAGGTATTAAGTCTGGAGGTTTCATAATGCGATTAACCAGTAAGGGCCGGTATGCCGTTTCGGCGATGGTTGACCTGCATCAGCAGTCCGAAGGCCCTATCACACTTGCAGCTATTTCCGAGCGTCAGTTTATTTCTCTCTCCTATCTGGAGCAGCTGTTTCGCCGGCTCCGTGAGTTTGGTTTAGTACGCTCTGTTCGTGGCCCCGGTGGTGGCTACCTTCTTGCCAGAGAAGCAGCCGATATTTCGATTGCCGATATCATCCGTGCGGTCAATGAACCGGTGCGTACCACCATGTGTGAAAATGGAGTTCGTGGCTGCCACCGTGGCAACCGTTGTGATACACATCAACTGTGGGAATCTCTAGGTCAGCATATTTACCGTTTTCTCGATGCCGTGACGCTTGAACAGGTATGTGGAAAAAGTGTGTCGCTGGATAGTGTGGAGCTGGGCGATGTGCGCAACTATCTTCCTCAGGTCGAAGTTGTTGAAACGAAGGTGAATATTGCATCGATATCTTGATTACAACGCCACATACCCACAACTACCTGTAAGCCTAGAGGCGATGGTTCAGGCCGCAGCTGATGCGCCTGGAAACCCATCCAGTTTGCACTGGGCAGGGCGGGCAGCGCGCCGTATTATCGATGATGCGAGAGATCAGCTTGCTGCGTTTACCGGTGCGGAATCGGGGAGTGTTGTTTATACATCGGGTGGAACCGAGGCAAACAGCATTGCTATTCAAAGTATACTTTCATCAAGTGATCCTGGTCGGATTGTCACCACGGCGATTGAACACCCGGCAGTGCTAAAGCCACTGGAGAATTTTATTCGGTCCAGCCCTGAATGGGAGCTTGTGAAGGTGCGCCCTAATGGTGATGGTGTTGTTACTGTTGAAAGCATCAGTGCCGTGACTAGTGATGATACAAGGCTGATCTGCTTGATGTATGCCAATAATGAGAGTGGTGTGCTGCAGCCGGTTGAAGACGTGGCTGCTATCTGCCGTGAGCGTAAGATTCCAATGCTGGTAGATGCAGTTCAGATGTTGGGCAAGAGGCCACTGAACTTCAGTGAACTCGGTATTGATTTCATGACTATCTCTGCACATAAGGTTGGTGGCCCGAAAGGCGTCGGCGCACTGCTGGTGCGCAGGGGAGTGAAGCTGAAAGAGATGACCCCCGGTGGCGGACAGGAGCGTGGCAGGCGCTCAGGCACAGAGAATGTACCAGGTATTGCCGGATTTTCGGCAGCGCTTGGGCAGGCTGATTTCAGTGCATGTCAGCCGGTTCGTGATCTGTTTGAAGAAGAGTTGATAAAGAGGTTGCCGCATACTGAAATGATTGCACAGCATGTTGCGCGTACGCCCAACACCAGCCTGATTATTCTACCGGGCATTGATGGTGAAACGCTGTTAATGCAGCTGGATCTTACAGGGTTTGCCGTGGCTTCCGGATCAGCCTGCTCATCAGGTAAGCGTGAGCCTTCGCATGTACTGATGGCGATGGGCTACTCTGACCTTAAGGCTCGCAGTGCCTTGCGTGTCAGCTTTGGGCCAGAGAACAGCAAGGAAGACGCACTTGCGTTGATTGACGCGCTGGTAGTAGCTGATGGTCGCCTTAAAAGCATGGCTGGGATCGCTGGATAAAAAGTACCATGGATATTGAGTTAACAGCACCAGCGATTGAGCGCATAAAATCGATAGTGGCCGATAGCGGAAAAACAGCTCTTCGTCTCTCTTTAAAAGAGGCAGGTTGTTCAGGGCTTGAGTATGTCATGGAAGCAGTGGATAGGCCGCAAGATGAAGATCTAAAACAGGCCTACGACGGGTTTATGCTCTACGTCGATATCGATTCTTATGAAAAGGCACTTAAGGGGCTAAAGCTCGATTTTCAACAAGATATTCTCTCATCAGCATTCGTCTATAATAACTCCAATGAGAAAGGGAGCTGTGGCTGCGGTCAGTCATTCTCTGTTTAAGAGGTATAGGCCAAGCTGAATAAAAATGGGCCGGCGGAGAAGGCCGGCCCATACGCGCTTTTGGGAGAGGAAAAGCGCACATAAATCAGACTCTGAAACCGTAGC
>CAZFCL010000061.1:0-6830 GCA_964517705.1 uncultured Zetaproteobacteria bacterium
ATTAGCAAGCCGATATACGAAGCGCCATCGGCATCATCGCCCGACTCTTTTGAGATCAACAATGATCTGATGAAGCTGACAGTAAATGAAAAAGGCTGGCTTACCCACGCGCTTATCAATCACTACCAAGAGTCACTGGAGCAGGGATCAGCACCTGTTTCTGCTTTGCATATGGGCGATGGCCATTCGGTATATGTAAATACTGGTGTCATGGGCAAGCACTTGAGCAAGCCGTTTGTGGTTGTGAATAAAACAGCTGAATCTCTTAGCCTGCAAGCCACCCTTGATGATGGGCGTGTTTGGCAGCGTCAAATAGCTCTGAGTCAGGGTTCCTATGTTGTTGATATCCATGATAAAATAGTCGATGGCGGTGGCCTGAAGCTTTATCGACAGGTAGTTGAACGCTACCCAGATAGGGATGCCAACACTTTCTTCGAGCACATGGGCCCAACAGGCCTGCTGGATAGCAAGCTACAGGAGCCGGACTACGACGACCTGGATGAAAAGGGCGCGATCCGCATGGCTTCTATGGGTGGCTGGACCGCAATCATGGATCGCTATTTTATCACAGCGATTCTTTCCAACCCTGAGCAGGATTATCCTTACTACTACAAAGGCGACGGGCGCTCCTACCAGGCTGGCCTGATAGATGA
Source organism: uncultured Zetaproteobacteria bacterium (assembly GCA_964517705.1). Classification (GTDB taxonomy): domain Bacteria; phylum Pseudomonadota; class Zetaproteobacteria; order Mariprofundales; family Mariprofundaceae; genus Mariprofundus. The sequence continues at coordinate 654 of CAZFCL010000061.1, forward strand.
TGGCAGTGTTGAAGGCCGGGATGCGCTGTTTAACACGCGTATCTATATCGGTCCAAAATCTATTCCTGTGCTTGAAACAGCAGGCAATGAGCTGGAGCGCTCTGTTGATTTCGGCTGGTTCTCTCCGCTTGCCAAGCCCATGCACAGCTTTTTGGGTTGGCTCTACCAATACCTGGGCAACTACGGCTGGTGCATCATTGTTTTGGTGATCTGTATCAAGATTCTCTTCTTCTACCCCACCCAGAAGTCCTATGAATCGATGGCTGCAATGCGCAAGCTGCAGCCAGAGATGACGCGCTTGAAAGAGCAGTATGGCGATGATCGCCAGCGCATGGGCCAAGAGGTGATGGGGCTTTACAAGAAGCATAAGGTGAACCCTCTTGGCGGGTGCTTGCCAATTATTATTCAGATTCCGGTATTTTTCGCGCTTTATAAAGTACTGCTTATGTCCATCGAAATGCGGCAGGCGCCTTTCATTGGCTGGATCGAAGATATGTCCGTGCAGGACCCTTACTTTGTGCTGCCGGTGTTGATGGGCATCTCCATGTATATTCAGCAGAAGCTCAATCCGCAGCCGCCCGATCCGGTGCAGGCGAAGGTTATGCAGTTCCTGCCGTTCCTGTTTACCGCTATGTTCCTCTTCTTCCCATCTGGGCTGGTGCTATATTGGGTGGTAAATAATGTGCTGTCGATTATTCAGCAGCGCCTTGTTATGAAGAGGATGAACGTCGATTAACCAGACAGGTAGCAAGACAACCATTGCAGCAGTCGCAACCCCACCTGGCCGCGGTGGGGTGGGCATTATCCGCATTTCAGGCCCGAATGCCTTGGGCATCTTACAAGGTATCTGCTGCTCCGATCAGGAGTTTTCACCGAGAACCGCAACGCTCTCTCGTTGGCTTGACTCTGATGGGGACACGCTTGATCAGGGGCTAAGCCTCTACTTTCCTGCACCCAACTCCTACACGGGTGAAGATACCGTTGAGCTACAGGGGCATGGCGGGCCTGTGCTGTTACGCGCACTGCTTGAGCGCCTCTATCAGCTCGGGTGTAAGCCTGCCAAACCGGGCGAGTTTACGCGCCGTGCGGTTGAAAATGGCCGGTTAGACCTGGCGCAGGCGGAAGCGGTTGCAGCCTGCATTGATGCGGCGACGATCCGTGCCGGAAAACAGGCGCAGAGGCAGCTGCAGGGCGCATTTGGCCAACATGTTGAAACACTTATGCAGAGGTTGACCTCACTGGTAGCGCATGTGGAGGCAAGCCTCGATTTTCCTGAGGAAGAGGTTCCAGCCCTCTATTTCGACCAGCTTGCTGAAAAAATGCAGCAGCAGTTAATAGCCCCCATCCGCAAAATGCTTGACTCAGCCCCACTTGGTGAGCGCCTTTTTGATGGCGCCACTGTTGCTATTATCGGCGCCCCCAATGTTGGAAAATCCAGCATGCTGAACGCGCTAGCCGGACGTGATCGCGCTATTGTCAGCGATATTCCCGGCACAACTCGTGATGTTCTTGAGGTCGATTTTGAAGTGCACGGTATCCCCGTCCGCCTTGCTGATACAGCAGGGTTACGGATAAGTGATGATGTTATCGAGCAGGAGGGCGTCCGGCGTGCAGAGCAGGCCGCAGCACATGCTGATGCGACACTGTTTGTGGCCGATGCCTCACGCCCCGAAAGCTGGGAGTGCCAGGCCGGTGCTGATATATCCATTATGAACAAGGTGGATCTTGAGCACAGTGGCTACCCCGACCACTTTATACCGATCAGCATCACTGATGGCACAGGCCTTGAGCAACTAAAAGAGCAGTTGGCAACTATGTTGGGGGATATAGATATTGCTGATGAGTCAATCATGGTGACCCAAGAGCGACACCGGCAATGCCTTACAGAGGCCCTTTCATATATCGAAACGGGCATGCAAACACTGCATGATGAAGGCCAGTTGGAGATTACAGCGGCACAGTGGCGATATGCCTGGTCGTCTCTGGGTAAGATTTTGGGCATCGGCGATGTTGAGCATATTCTTGATCAGGTTTTTTCTGAGTTCTGCATCGGCAAGTAAGCAGGTCACCTCGGGGGAGGTGGTGCTTTTCCTTGAATGTTATGCGTACTTTGCGGCAGAATGGCCAGCCTTTCTGGGTGAGCAGCCAAACAAAAGAAGAGGGGATAGGATCAGGCGGCTTACTCGTAACTTATTGATTTAAAAGGCTTTTTTGGGAGATATTATGTCAGCAAAACATCCAGTAATTTCCGTAACAGGTTCATCAGGTGCAGGCACCAGTACAGCAAAGGTGGCGCTTGAGCACATTTTCAGGCGCGAGAAGGTAACGCCGGCGGTAGTAGAGGGCGATTGCTTTCACCGATTTGATCGCTACGAATTTCGTGAAAAAGCAAAAGAGTTTGAAGGCCAGGGCAAGCGCCTGAGCCACTTTTCGGATGAGGCCAATCTGTTTGATAAAATCGCAGAGCTTTTCAAGGACTACGGCGAAAAGGGCGTTGGTAAAGCGCGAACTTATATCCATGACGATGAAGAGGCTAAAATTTATGGCGTAGAGCCAGGCCGCTTTACTGGTTGGCGTGATGTGGGCGAAGGGTCTGATCTGCTATTTTATGAAGGTCTGCACGGCGGTGTTGAAGAGGTTCTCCCTTATACCGACCTGCTGCTCGGCATTGTTCCAGTCGTAAACTTGGAGTGGATTCAGAAGATTCATCGCGATACTGCCATGCGCGGCTACTCTCCAGAGGCGGTGGTGGAGAATATTCTTAGCCGGATGCACGACTATGTTCACTTTATTACCCCACAGTTCAGCAATACGGACATTAACTTTCAGCGTGTTCCGCTGGTGGACACCTCCAATCCATTTATTGCCCGTGATGTACCCACCCCAGACGAGAGTGTTGTAGTAATACGTGTTCGCAAGCCTGAGCAGTGGGGCATCGACTTCCCGTGGCTTGTATCGATGCTGGACGGATCATTCATGTCTCGCCGCAACACCCTTGTGGTGCCAGCCGGCAAAATGATGTTTGCCATGGAGTTGATCCTTTCCCCAATCATCCACGATATGATGGAAAATAAACGATAGGGGCTACCGTCATCCTATTAAAGGGGCCAATAGGCCCCTTTTTTATTGCTTTGAATTTATTAAACCCTACGCTTCTCTGCCCGCTTGTGTTTAGACATCCAGAAAGGAGAGGTTTCACGTGAAACATCCGCAGCAGACTGATGTGCTTGTAGTTGGTGCCGGCCATGCAGGCTGTGAGGCCGCATGGGCTGCCGCAGGCCGCGGCGCACGCGTGCGGCTTATCACACAAAACTTGGACACCATCGCCAAGATGTCTTGCAACCCTGCTATTGGCGGCATAGGCAAGGGGCACCTGGTGCATGAGGTGGACGCTATGGGTGGGCTGATGGGGCTGGCAGCAGATCGCTCGGCCCTCCAGTATCGCGTGTTGAATCGCCGTAAGGGCCCGGCCGTTCAGGCAACACGCGCTCAGTGCGATCGTCGAATTTACCACATGATAATGAGGCAGCTGCTGGACTCTCACCCGCTTATACGGTTGCACCAAGGCACCATTTCGGAGCTTCTTTTCGATGGTGATAGAGTATGCGGTGCTGTGGATGAGCTGGGTGTAGAGCACAGCGCGCGAGCGGTTATTTTAACAACGGGCACATTCCTCTCTGGCGTGGTACATATTGGCGAAAAAAGCTTGCCAGCAGGCCGTGTCGGCGATGCTGCTGTGCAAGGCCTGACAGATGAGCTGTACCGCCGTGATTTTCGCCTTGGTCGACTGAAGACTGGAACGCCTCCGCGCCTTGATAGGCGCACCATTGATTGGGGGGCGCTTGAATCGCAGCCGGGAGAAACAGATCTGCTGCCATTTTCAGTGTTACACAGCAAAGTGATAGAGGATCAGGCCCCATGTGCAATCACCAGAACCACTGAGGCATCACATGAGATTATAAGAGACAACATTCATCGTGCACCAATCCACTCAGGACAGATCGAAGGCACAGGCCCTAGGTACTGCCCCAGCATTGAGGATAAGGTGGTGCGGTTTGCCGATAAAACAAGCCACCAGATATTTTTAGAGCCGGAAGGCGTTGACCATGATGAGGTTTATCCCAACGGAATATCCACCTCCCTGCCGATCGACGTGCAGTGGGCGTTTATTCACTCTATCCCTGGCCTTGAGAATGCCTCTATTATTCGCCCTGGCTACGCTATTGAGTATGATTATGTTGACCCGACAGAGTTGAGGCCAACGCTTGAGAGCAAGCGGGTTTCCGGCCTGTTTCATGCAGGGCAAATTAATGGGACAACGGGTTATGAAGAGGCGGCGGCACAGGGGCTGCTTGCGGGCATCAATGCGACTGCCGAGGCGCTAGGCGACGAATCGTGGGTTCCTGATCGGTCGGAGGCCTACCTAGGCGTCATGGCGGACGATTTGGTAACAAAGGGCGTTACAGAGCCCTATCGGATGTTTACTTCTCGCGCTGAATTTCGCCTGCAATTACGGGAAGATAATGCCGATCTTCGACTGGGCGATACGGCGATACGCCTTGGGCTCTACAGTGAGAAGCGTAAAAAGAAGTTTAAACTCAGAAAAGAGAGGGTAGAGCAAGGCTTTGAGGCTGCGCGCACCAGTACAGTAGGCATGGGCTCAGCATGGGCTCGGCGCCTTGCAGCAATGGAGCTGCCGCTCCCTACACAGCCTATGACATTAACATCGTATGCCCACAGGAGTGATGTTGATGCGCCAGATGTGCTAAGGTTGCTCGATATTTATCCTGATCTGAACGAAAGAGATTTGAAAAGTGTCGCGGCACTGATGCACTACGAAGGCTATCTCGACAAGCAGCTGGTGGAGGTAGAGCGCTTCCGTCAAATGGAGAGGCAGAAGATACCCGAAGCCTTTGATTTTGAGGCTGTTAAAGGATTGAGCATCGAGTGCTGCCAGCGACTCACGGCGGCACAGCCGGCTACGATTGGCCACGCATCAAGGCTGTCTGGCATAACGCCTGCGGCGATTACAGCCCTGGTACTGCACTTGAGGAAAAGTAGTGAGCTATGACCTCTATATCCAAGAGGTGATGAAGTTCCGCCGTGCGCTGAACCTTACCTCTGTTGCTGACCCTGTGGAATTCCACGAACGCTTTATAGCGCCGTCTTTGGCGCTTGCGGCGAGGGCTCCTGAGGCTGGGCGCATGCTGGATATCGGTAGTGGCATGGGCATTCCTGGGATTCCGCTTTTGATTGCGCGGCCAGGATTGGTGGGCCTTTTGGTGGAGAGGAGGAAGAAAAGAGCCGAGTTTCTTCGTCACCTAGTGCGCAAGCTGCACTTAAATGCAGAGGTGTACGATGCAGATATCAATGATCTTCCACCTTTGGCCGTGGATGTTTGCGTGGCGCGAGCCGTAGCCGATGAGGCGGCGCTGCTCCGCATGTGTTCTCCGCATGTTAATGTAGGCGCCGTTGCGCTGTTGCCAGTGCCAATATCCCGGAAACCAGCGAGCGTTGAGGGCTGGCACCTTGCCGCAGAGCAAAGCGTTCATGTTTCTGTTGATGGGGCTGGCATCCAGCGTATCCGCTGCTATCGTTTCGCTGGAGCGGAGGGAGGTTTCACGTGAAACATCAGCAATTTGGCCCGGTAACTGCCGTGGCGAACCAGAAGGGCGGCGTTGGTAAAACAACAACGAGCATTAATCTGGCTGCTTCGCTTGCGGCACTTGATCAGCGAGTTTTGTTGATCGACCTTGATCCACAGGGCAATGCAACCTCTGGGCTTGGCATTGATCAGCAGGAGATAGGCGCAGGCACCTACGATGTATTGATGGGCGAGAGTACAATTGCTGATGCAGCGGTGGCGACAGCTTGTGAAAATCTTTTTCTTCTTCCCGCCACCATGGACCTAGCAGGTGCAGAGGTGGAGCTGGTTAACGGCCCAGACCGTGAGTGGCGTATGAAGCAGGCCTTTTCCGCATATGCTGCAGAGCCGTTTACGCATGTGTTTATCGACTGTCCGCCTGCCCTGAGTCTGCTGACTGTTAATGCACTCGCAGCGGCTGACTATATCATGGTAACTTTACAAGCAGAGTTTTATGCCATGGAAGGCCTAACGCAGTTAATGGATACAATTCGCCGCATTCGTAACGGCTTGAACCCGGAGCTTAATATGGA
>CAZFCL010000062.1:0-6777 GCA_964517705.1 uncultured Zetaproteobacteria bacterium
TTTCCGACGGTGATGCTTACTTTATTTCAGTAACACAAAATACTCAGTGGTAGTTAAGGGGAAAGCATGAAAGTGACGATTATGTTAAAGAAATATCTGTTGGGTATGGTGGCAGCTTTGATGTTAATGCCACTGGCTGCAATTGCGGGGACACCACATGCAGTTCTAGGTGTAATTACCAACTCCGATGGTTCGGCTCCTGCTGTTCAGGACATCACATTTAGTGCCTTTATTGTTGGACGAACTGGTGAGACTCAGACTCAGGCATCCTCAGGAGCTGGCCTGATCACTTCGGCAGGTCAACTATATTGGCAGGTAGAAGCTGGTAACTTTGCCACAGCTTGGACTGCTGGCGAGACGTTGCAAGTGGATGTCGCCAATTCCGCAAATGGTGAGGTTGCAACATCAACAGTGGTACTGACAACAGCGGGCAGTGATACGCTGAACATCGCCTTGGTTCCTAAACTAATCACCGTGGCTGCTGCTTCCAATAACCAGACAGCTACAGTGGGTGCCGCCGTAGCCAATGCGCCATCTGTTACACTATCGACTGGCGGCACGGCGGATGCTGGTGTGGATGTTACATTTACGGCACCAGCCGGTGCTACCTTTGCTACTGGAAGCACTAATACTCAAACAGTCATTACCGATACTTCGGGCGTGGCCACAGCCTCTGCGCTTACACTTGATACAACCGCCGGTGCACAGGATGTGGTGGTCTCCGCAGCAGGGTATCAGGATCAGACGATCAGCCTGACTGCGCTGGCGGATGTGGCAACGGCTGCCGACTCGACCATCATTACTCTGTCTGCCACTACCACGGCTGATAATGCGGTGATCTCTACCGTTACCTTTAAAGATCAGTTTAATAATACCACAACAGATCTGGGTAGTGTTGCCTTAGCTGCAGCAGGTGAGGCTCTTACTGGCGCCAGCTGGGTTGTAGTCAATCATGGTGATGGCACTGCCACTGCAACCTACACCCCTTCAACCGTTGGTACAGATGGTGCACTGCAGGTTACGCTTGGTGGTGCCCAGATTGGCGGCAATCAAACAGTGACGGTTACCCCTGGTGCGGTGGTGGCCGCAAATACCACTCCGACTGTTGCGCCACCTACAACAACAACCGCAGATACACCTGTTGATATAACCGTTCAGCTAAAGGATCAGTTTGGCAATAACCTCACTGCTGGCGGAGATACGCTTGCCCTTGCTGCTGCGACTCTTGCAGGGGCTACTTTTACTGCAAACGATAATGGGGACGGTACTTACACGACCACTTATACACCTTCTGCTGTTGGCACTGAAACGATCAGCTTCACTGTGAATGATGTGGCGGCTCCGGGGGGCACACTTACAGTCACACCTGGTGCTTCAGTGGCCGCGAATGCGGTAGCGACCTGGAGTGCGGCAGCCATTACTGCGGATCAGACCTCAATGCTTACCATTCAGCTCCGTGACCAGTTCAACAATAGTCTGGATGCTGGTGGTACCATAGTGGCAGTGGCCAACAACCTTCTGGCAGCCTCGGCGCTCTCTGTAGTAACCGATAATACTAACGGAAGTTATACCGCTACTTATACCCCATCTACATCGGGTACAGAGAATCTGACCTTTACCGTGGGTGGTGCAGCAGGCTCAGCTGTGGCGTCACTTGCAGTGACGCATGGTGCGGCGGACCATATTGTTACAACGGTGAGCCCAAGCAATATCGGTTCTAATGGCACCTCTACTACGACAGCGACAGCTACCATTTATGATGCGAAGGGGAATGCCGTTGATGGCACTTCAAGCGTGGGTGCCAATAACGCCGCTGCAATCGAGGTTGTGACATTCAGTGCGACAGCAGGCGCTGCGCTGGTGGATCTTGGTGCTGGCACAGCGACTGCGGCAGCGGGTGTTGCCACGTTGACGATCACCTCGGTGCAGGACGCAGCAGGTGGTGCTGTTTCTATTGATGCGAGCATTACCGGTTTGCTAACCCCCGCAGCCAACACTGTGGCGGCTATGACAACAACACCATTCTCACTTGATCTGCAGAACGTGACACTGGTAGCTGGCGACTCTTACACCTTCAGTCTGACAGGTTGTACCACCAATAGTGCGTGGAGCCTCGGTGCTGCAGGTGTGGGTGCAGTTGGTGCTCAGAGCGTCGTAGCTGGCGGTGCATGCAGTGCGACCTACACCGCTCCGGCGGCATCTGGCAGTGACACCCTGACTGTTAGCGACACTATAGGTGGTGGTGCGGTTAGCTCAGTTGCAACGATCACGATTCGCGATGCTGTTACTACCGATAAGGCGGCAGCCAGTGGTGTTGCTGTGGGCGTTGCCGCTCAGGTTACCGCTGCTGGTGGTGATGGGGTTTATACCTACATCTCATCAGATACTGCTGTCCTGACAGTGGATGCGGCTGGTGCTGTCACTCCGGTGGCAGCGGGCGTTGCTACTGTAACAGTGACTGATGCAACTACCTACAATGGCGCAACTGTCATAAACAGCGTGACGACAGCCAATATTGAGGTGCTGGATCCGATTGCTGTGGACGCGGCAAACATCTATCTGGATACTAATCTTAACCATGCGGCACCCATTACCGTGACTGGCGGTGGCACTAACAGCTTTGTATCAAGTGATACCGCTGTGGCCACTGTGAGTGCTACTGGTATGGTGACGGCAGTGGCAGCGGGTACAGCTACTGTCACTGTTACCGAAGCCACATACAACACCAGTGCTGCGCCTGTCACAATTACTGTGAGTGCGCGACTGGCCATGAATGATGCAGCGGGCACAGCGCTTGCTACGAACCTGGCGCAGGCAGCGGGTGATGCTGTTGTGATTGCCCCGGCTGGTGGTACTGCCAATTATAGTGCCAATGTGACCGGGCCAGGTGCGTTTAATCAAACGCTGACTGCAGTAGCTGGCGAATTCACCTTCAATGTACCGACGACAGGCGCATTTGCTGGAACGTACACCGTGACATTGACCGATACGACCTCAGCACTGACTGCGGAAAGAACAGTCACCGTGCCATTGAAGGTGACCCCATCACGTCTGAATTTACTGGAATCTGATACCACTCAGACTGTCACTGTAACAGGTGGTGCGGTTGGTGATGTGATTGGCTTCGTAGTCAATGATTCCAACGGTGCTGCCGATGCAGGCAATGCGATTACAGTCGCGATTGCCAATGCAACAGTCGCTGCCAATACTGGTAACAGTCAGAACGAAGCTGTTGCGACCATTACGCCTGCTGACGTGGCAGCGAACACGCGCTTTACCATTAATGTTACAAACAGTACGCAGGCTGCGCTGGCCACTGTATCCAGCAAGGCGATGACGATTATTCCTGAGGTGGCTTATGCAGTCACTGTAACCGATGCGACTGATGGCGTGGCAATTTCAGGTGCCGGTGTGGTTGTTATGAATGCAGATCCAATTATTGGTGCTGCCAATACAGGCGGTGTGACGGATGCAAATGGTCTGTTCGCGCCAAACTTGCCGGATGCGCCATACACATTTGGTGTGGGGGTTGCTGGCTATATGCCGGCCCGCGTGCAGGTGGCTCGTGGTACGGCCACCGCTACAGTGGCACTGGATCCGATTGCAGCCCCGGTCACCTACAGCGGAACTGTTGTAGCTGGTGGTATGCTTGCTGCTTTGCCGGCTGACACATCGGTCATCGCGTACGATGTAGCTGGCAATGCTTTGCCGATAACGGTTACTACTGGCGCTTTCACTGTCACAGTGGACTCCAACCTGTTTGTGCCGGTGAAATTTGTTGCAACAGGCAGCGGTGCTATTCCGGCGGTTGATACGGCTCCACCAGCAGCTGGTGGTACCCTACCTGACTTAACACTTAGTCCGGTGACAGCACCTGCTGTGCTGACGGGCGCAACGGCTCAACAGGTTTCCCTCGGCTCACTGCAGAGTACAGAGTTTGCCGTAGCGGCTGCAGACACGGTTTCCAATGTGGGTGTACAGATGCCAGAGGACGCGCTGGTTAATTCAGGTGCCTATGCATTCTTTGATGTTGCGGCTGCAACATCGACCAGTGCCAATGCCACCCTGACCGGCGGCGAAGTGGCTGTAGTGGATATGGAGCTTAGAGATGCCGTGGGCAGTGCTTTAGGCACCAGTGTCGACAATACCAACATCAATCGTGTGATGGTCTCCATACCACTGGATCCTGATGCACTGATTGCTGCGGGATATGACCCTGCCGATCCGGCAGCTATTGAAGCGGCGTTCGCATCAGGATTGCTGGTGATTTATACAGCGCCGACAGCCGCTGATTTTGATGCTGGTACGAATGTAACAACCATTACCGGAGCAGTGACCTATAATGCGTTGAATGGCTCTGTTGAGTTCTACACTGATCACTTCTCCGCATTCGGTGTTGGTACTGGTACTCCGGCGACCGCTGGCAGCTTGGGTGGCTGTGTTGTGCCAGCAGCTCAGTCCGGACTCTCCAATATGCTGATGGTTCTTATCCTTGGTATGATGATGGTTGGTATGGTGGCTGTGAGGAGGGCCAGGAGATAATTGGCTTAACTGGTAAGCCTCAGTATGGAGGAGGGGTGGCCCTGGCCCCCCTCCTTCTGTATGTTTCGAACCGAATAAAGATTCGGAGAGTGGTGTAGATGGCCAAAAAGCTTATATCTGTTCTGATGCTGCTATTGTGTCATGCCACAACTGCATTCTCTCAGGATATCACACTTAATTTCAGAGATGCTGATATTCACTCGGTGGTGAAGTTTGTATCTGAGTTCTCGGGTAAAAACTTTCTGGTGGATCAGCGGGTCAAGGGTACAGTCACGGTTATCTCACAGAGGCCGGTGCCTGCCGATGCTGCGTATGCGATATTCCTCTCTGTTCTTGAGGTCAATGGATTTGCTGCCGTTGAGACAGGCGAGGTGATCAAGATTGTGCCGGCGGCCGAAGCCAAGCAGAAGGGTGTACAGGTGCTTCGGGAGGGATCCACTCGGGAAGGGGATGACCTGGTCACCAAGATTATGACGCTGCAGTTTGCCGATGCACAGCAGCTTGTGGCTATTCTCAGGCCACTGCTCTCTCCTCAGAGTCACCTGGTCTCCTACCCGTCGGCAAATGTTCTACTTATCACTGATTCAGCGATTAATGTCTCGAAGATAGAGACGATTATTCAGATGCTCGATGTAAAAAATGATCTGCGTGTTGAAGTAAGGCAGCTCAAATATGCTGCGGCTGAGAGTGTTGCCAAGCTACTATCGACCATTTATGGCCAGGCGAGTAAGAAGTCGGCAGCTGCTAGTTTATTCAAGGCGCTCTCACATGAGCCGGGGAACTTTCTGATTATCTCAATGCCCCAAGCAATCAGGGATGATGTAAACAGGCTGGTTTCAAAACTGGATGTTTCCGGCAAGGAGTCGAGTGGGAATATTACAGTGCGTTATCTCAAGCACGCGGATGCTGAGGCGGTTGCCAAAGTGATATCCACTTTACTGGGTGGCACAGGCCCTGTATCCAAAACAAGGGATGCCCAGCTTTTCAGTGGGAAAGTGAAGGTGGTGGCGGAACCGGCAACCAATGCGCTGCTAATCACTGCCGACCATGCAGATAGGCAGTCGCTGCACAATATTATCGATCAGCTGGATATTCGCCGGCTACAGGTTCTGGTTGAGGCGATGATTGTTGAGGTGACCGGAGATGTTGGAGAGCAGCTGGGTATTGAGTGGCTATCCAAAGGCGGGGTTCAAAACTTTGGCGCTGTGGGCCTTGTTGGCGCAGCAGCAGTGGCAAGTCAGGTGACATCACTTGCAGGTGCTGCAACTGCAGCACAGCTGCAGGGCGTGACTTCAGGGTATATTAAGGGCAACCCGGATACTGGCGTATTAAGCTGGGGTGCTATTTTGCGGGCGCTGGAAACGAAGACCAGTGCCAATGTGTTATCTACACCAAATATTATGACCATGGATAATGAAGAGGCTGAGATTATTGTAGGTCAGAATGTGCCCTTTCTGACAGGTCAAAATGCAACACAGGGTGGAACAGCCAACCCTTTCCAGACCATCGAGCGTAAAGATATCGGCTTGACCCTGCGGGTGAAGCCGCAGATTTCTGAAGGTGATATGGTACGTCTCGAACTCTATCAGGAGATCTCAAGTATCAGTCAGACGGCGACGGGTGTGAATGCATCGGATCTGATCACCAATAAACGGTCTATTAGAACAGTTGCCTTGGCGAAAGAGAATCAGGTTCTCGTTTTGGGTGGGTTGATGCGAGAGGATAGCTCCACATCTGTAAGAAGGACTCCCTGCATTGGTGCCATTCCGTTGATAGGGGAGCCATTTAAATCCACGGATAACATGCGTACAAAAACAAATCTTATGGTGTTTTTACGGCCTACCATCATCCGCAATGATGTGGACTCACAGAGCCTGACACAGCAGAAGTATGACTCAATTAAGAAGCTGTATGAGCAGCCCACCGAAGGTGGAACATTGATCTATCCGCAGCCTGAGAAAAAGATGCCGGACAGCATGAAGCCTGCACCGAGTGACGTGGAGCAGGATCAGGTAGAGTAACCATGCAGCATCTTGGGCGTATCTCCAGTGACATGGTACATGCCGAACTGACATTAAAATTTTCACTTCATGTATTAAGGCAGGCCGTTGTGCTGCCACTTCATGGCCAGGACTCCGAAGTCTGCCAGGTTGCTGTTGCAGATGATGTGCCGTGGCCATGGCCTGTTCTGGATGATGTTCGGCGTATTTCCGGAAAAGATGTTCGGCCTGTACT
>CAZFCL010000063.1:0-6718 GCA_964517705.1 uncultured Zetaproteobacteria bacterium
TCAATTATTTAGAATTCAAAAGCCAAGAAGATAACCTCATCGGCCATCCACCCACAAAGATCTGAGGCGTGGTGGCGTCCATTTTTCCGCATGCGCGCCAGTGGCATAGGTATAGGCAACAAAATATCATGCTCCTGAACCACCTCTTGAATTGTGGTGGCCGCAGATGTCAGCAACCAGCGTACGCCAGCATCCTGCCCCTGCAGCTTCCAGGCAAGAATCGCATCCCGCACAGGCCCGCAGTAGGTATAGATGCTGTGGGCCTCTGACTGTGTTGGTGGGCTCTGAAGGCAGTGCCCACATGGCCCCGGCGCTACAGATCGTGGTAGCTCGGCCCCGCAACAACGGCAAGTTGATCGCGGCCAGATTGACACCTTGTCAAAACAGCTACCGCAACAGCCCACATGCGTAGATGCAGCAACCAATGGCTTCTGACAAAACAGACAGGCCGGAGGAAACAGGAGGCCACGCGCCCTGTTAACCATATTGCATGCCTTGGTTGACAGCGTCTTCATGCTTACCAGCATGCCGCACATGGCTGACTCTCGCAACTGGTTCCCCGAAGTTCCTGCTTCACGGCAGCGCCTCTTTTCCAACTCTCGACGCGAAGGTGTGTCAATTCACCTCAATGACCAGACACTTATCAATTTCTCCAGCAACGATTACCTGGGGTTGAGTTTTCACCCTGCCGTCTGTGCAGCCGCCCAAGGTGCTCTCTCTAACATGGTGGGTAGTGGCGCATCCCGGCTGGTATCAGGGGATGATCCGGCGCTACATCGACTTGAGCAGAAGTTGGCATCATGGAAGGGCTTTGAGGCATGTCTGATCGTCGGCTCCGGTATGCTGGCTAATATCGGGCTGATTCAGGCGCTGGCAGACCGCCATACCCATCTCTTTAGTGACAAGCTCAACCACGCCTCACTTGTTGATGGCGTGCGCCTTTCCGCTGCGCAGTCACATCGCTATAGCCATCGTGATATGCAGCAACTGGAGTTGCTGCTAAACAAGCATCCGGCAAAGCGGCGTATTATTATTTCCGATGGGCTTTTCAGTATGGGTGGCGATACCGCTGATGCTGCTGCACTTCTCTCCCTAGCCGAAGCGTTTGATACGCTTCTGCTAATCGATGATGCCCATGGCACCGGCACCGTAGGAGAAGACGGCAAAGGGGTAGCTTCAGCGGCAGGCATTGCAGGGCATAGTCGTCTGATCGAAGTTGGCACCTTTGGCAAAGCCTTTGGAAGCTACGGCGCCTTTATTCTCGGCACCCATGAGCTGATTGAAGGATTAAGGCAGCGGCAGCGCACTCTTATTTACTCTACCGCGCTTCCTGTTGTAGTGATTGCTGCAGCAGAGGCGGCACTTGAAATCATTCAGAGCGGCGAACAGCAAAAGCGCCTGAATCATAACCTCTCCTTGTTCAGGGAGAAAACAGCCGGGCTTGGCTTTATGGCATCGCAAAGCCCAATCCAACCACTTTTGGTTGGCAGTGATGAGAAGGTGCTTTCGCTTGCTAAAGCACTGCGCGATGCCGGCTTCTTCGTGGCTGCTATTCGCCCTCCGACTGTGCCTGAGGGGACAGCGCGGCTGCGCTTTACTATAACCGTAGCGCACTCAGGCAATCAAATCGAGCAGCTTGCTAAAGAGCTTCGGAAGCTGCTATGAAACAAGCTGTTTTCCTGCATGGCTGGGCGCAATCGAAACAGATATGGTGCAATCAGCTTGGTTCGATTCCTCATGCGCACTACCTCAACCTGCCAGGTCACGGCTGCGCAAAAGATTGCGCCACAGGCCGGTGGCTGGAAGCAGTTGTGGCGCAGCTTCCTGCCAAGCCTGCTCATCTCGTCGGCTGGTCACTGGGTGGCATGTTAGCCATGCAGGTTGCCCATAAATATCCGGAACGTGTCGCATCGCTCACGCTGGTGGCCACCACACCGCGCTTCAGATCGACAAAGGGCTGGCCACATGGAAGTAGCAATCTCCTCTTTGAAGGCTTCAAATATGCAGTGGCTTCAGGCGCCCTCAAATCGCTCAATCGCTTTTTCAAACTTATGCTGCACGGAGATAACCTAAGCCGAAGCGCCTATAACCAGCTGGCCAGAATGTCTGTAGATCGGAGCGGCCCGCCTAGCCAGACGGGGCTTGATAGCGGGCTTGAGCTGCTGGAGAAGCTCGATCTGCGTGAAGTGGCTGGAAATATTAAACAGCCAACATTGATCATACACGGAGAAGAGGATGCCATTGCTCCTGTAGCTGCTGGCAGGTGGCTGGCCGACCATATTTCCCATGCCTCGCTTCGTACAGTTCCTGCCTGTGGGCATGCGCCATTTCTGACACAGCCAGAGTGGTTTAACACAACAGTTCAAACGTGGTGGAAACAGCTTTGAAACATTCACATATCCATACAAACCAAGTGCGGCGCGCCTTCTCCTCAGCAGCTGAAAGCTATGATGCACACGCTGTGCTTCAGCGTGAGGTTGGTGACCGGCTGATTGCCCATCTGGATTTCACCAAAATATCACCTCGTCGAATCCTCGATATCGGCTGTGGCACTGGCTATGTTACACGCCTGTTGCACAGCAAATTCAAAAAAGCCGACATCTCTGCGCTCGACATCTCCGAGTCGATGCTTGGCGCAACCCGCAAAGGGCATGCAAGGCGGCTGCCCTGGCATGGCCACCACCATCACATGGCTGGTGATGCGGCCATACTGCCGCTTAAATCAGCAAGCTTTGACCTCATCTGCTCCAATCTCGCCATGCAGTGGGTTTCTGAGCCTGAAGAAATGCTCTCTGAAATGCGCCGTGTATTGGCCCCAGGCGGGCTGATTCTCTTCTCCACCTTTGGCCGCCGCACTCTTTGCGAACTTAGACAAACACTTGCAGAAATTAATCCAGCAAGTGCAGGGCATGTGCTTCCTTTTCCCGATGTGATGAGCCTTGGTGACTCTATGGCGAAGCTAGCCGTTGAAGCGCCGGTTACCGACACTGACCTTTTCACACTCTCTTATCCCGATGCCATGGCTCTTATGCGCGAACTAAAAGGACTGGGTGCTTCAGCATCTGCCATTCGCGGACGCAAGCGCGGCCTCTACGGGCGCGCACTGATTAAGGCCCTGGAGCAGAAGTACGGTGAGCGGCATCGCGATGAAGGTGGGCGCATCACCGCCACCTTTGAGGCGCTCTATGCACAGGCGTGGTACAAAGAGGAGGGCTTTGAGCATCGTGACGGTGTTATTCCAATTCGTACAGATGGAGATATAAATATCGATGGCATCTAAAGTTTTCATCACCGCCACTGATACCGATGCTGGCAAAACCTGGGTGACGCTGTCTGCACTTCGATCTCTAGGCTCAGCGGCCTCGCTTGCCCTGAAGCCAGTCGCATGCGGTGTGGACAGGCATAACGCTAACGAAGATGTCAGCGCCTTTCTTGCAGCACAGGGCTTGAGCTGTGCAGATCAGATATCTCTTCACTGCTTCTCTCTTGCCGCCGCACCATCGCAAGCGGCCGCCGCAGAAGAGGTCGCCATTGATCCCGATAAACTTGTTGCATGGTGTGATAGCAGGGCGGCGACAACAGGCGCCTGCCTCATCGAGGGGGTGGGTGGCTTGATGGTGCCGGTTACCGATAATTGGCTGGTGAGCGACTGGATTGAAGCGATGCCAAAATATGAGGTGTGGCTAGTGGTTGGCTGCAAGCTTGGCGCCATTAACCAAGCACTTTTAACGCTGGATAAGCTGAAGCAGATGAACAGGGCTCCAAGCCATGTTTTTTTCAATGCTCCCAGGCCAGAATTTAACAACTGGGTTGAGCCCGTACGCCAGGCAGTCGAGCCTTTCCTAAGCGCCCACACTTCCGTTCATACGCTAAAGTTTGGAGAAACCGTAAGCCTGAGCGGTTAAGCTTTTTTAGCCTCTCTACCAACACCTTGCCAACCAAATGCGAGTAGTAGAGCAAGCATCGGCGCACCAGAATTTATTTTCCCCGCCGCCAGCATCGAAAGAGCCTCTTCCCGTTTTACCCACAAGAGGCGGATATCCTCATGCTCATGGGCACATCCGCCGCCCTGACTGATTGGGTGTTGCTTATCTACCGACCCAAGAAAGAGATCTATTCGCTCCGAACAACCGCCAGGTGTGGTGTAGTAGCGGCCAAGAAACTGGATGTTGCGCGGCAGATAACCTGCCTCTTCTTTTGACTCGCGAATGGCCGCCTCTTCTGCACTCTCTCCCGCATCGACAATGCCTGCAACGATTTCTACCAGCCAAGGGTGATCTCCCCGCACAGCAGGGCCAATGCGAAACTGCTCCAGTAGCAGCACCTCGTCCACATCGGGGTCATAGAGAAGAACCGCTGCTGCACCACCGCGCTCCATATTTTCACGCCTTGTTTCAAGCGTGCCCCCATCAAACCGCTCGTGCTCGATATCATATCTATCCATGGCAAAAAAACCTTGATAGACCCGCTCTCTCTTCTTCACATGATAATCCATGGTCAGCTCCCGTCTATGAACTGCGCGTACCATAGCACTGATAACATATTGCAGCATGATCTCGCTTCTTTATACGATTTTTTGCTGCTACAGTGAGGCGCATGAAGATTCTAGTGGTTGAAGATGAAGAGCGCGTTGCACACTTTATCCAGAAGGGCCTTAAAGAGGAGGGGCATGCTGTAGATGTCTCTTACGATGGCGAGGATGGCGAATTTCTTGCTGAAGTGAATGATTATGACCTGATTATTCTTGATCTGATGCTACCAAAAAAGAATGGCATTGTTGTCTGCCGTGAGCTTCGTGCCAGTGGCGTTGCCACGCCTGTGTTGATGCTAACCGCCCGTGACTCCGTTGAAGACAAGGTGCGTGGCCTGGATGCAGGCGCAGATGATTACCTTCCAAAACCCTTTGCATTTGAGGAACTCCTTGCCCGTGTTCGGGCCCTGTTGAGGCGCCAGTCTGATAGCAAGTCACCTACCCTGAAGCTGGCTGATTTAGAGCTTGATCCGATTAGTCGACGCGTTAGCCGTCAGGACAAGGCGATCCGCTTGACCACCAAAGAGTATGCACTACTGGAGTACTTGATGCGCAATCCAAACAGGGTGCTTTCACGCACGCTTATTGGTGAGCATGTGTGGGATATGAACTTTGACCCTGAGAGCAATGTGATTGATGTTTATGTTAGCCACCTTCGCGCCAAGATTGATAAGGGCTTTGAGCCGGCGCTGCTTCACACCCTGCGTGGCCAGGGGTACCTGCTCAGTGATGATTCGCCGCCCGCTTAACGGGAGCTGCTCCTGACTCTTAACCCTCTGGCTTTCATCAACTGGATACGCTCCAGCCTATTTCACACCTTCCGGGGTAAGCTTGCCCTGCTCTATATCTCCCTTGCGCTTGGCACACTGCTTTTTGCCGCCGCCATTCTCTATGCGGCACTCTCCAACCGCGTTTACTACGAGGTGGATGAACAGCTTATGAGTCAGGCAACCTCCCTCTCCAATGAGCTGGAAGCTTCGCCCTTCTACTTCTGGTCTGGCCACCTCAGAAGTTTTGCCAACCATTATCCTGGTGCGATTCAACTGGTAGGGGGTAATGGGCTTATTCTTTTCCGCTCAGATCGCTCTCTGATCGATAAGGGGGGCAATGATGTCAGCCGTGCGCTTGGGCACGCCTTTCGTGCCGGCGCCCCTGCCTTTGCATCCACCGAATCACTGCTAAACAGGGGCAACATCCGCGTCATTGCATTCCCAATTCAGCGTGGTGGGCGGGTGGTTGCCACGCTGATGTTGGGCCACAGCACCCGTGATATTCGCTCTGTTTTTAATCTGCTCTATCTGCTCGGTGGCGGCCTTGCGATTATCTCTATTATCATCAGTGCAATTGCCGGCTACTACATGGCCAAGCGAGCGTTGCAGCCTATTCAGGAGATCACCTCCACTGCTCGCGGCGTTGCAGCCGGCGATCTCTCTCGCCGCCTTAAGTCGAAATCCCAAGATAGAGAGATTCACGAGTTGGTGAGTGTGCTAAATAAAATGTTTGGTGACCTTGAGGCCAGCTTTCAGGCGCAGAAGCGGTTTACGGCCGATGCCTCACATGAACTGCGCCTGCCGCTGACTGTTCTTAAAGGTGAAATCGAAGTGGCCCTTCGCCATCCGCGCAGTGGAGAGGAGTATCAGCAAATACTTCGCCAGCAGCTGGGCACCATCGACCGTATCCAGCGTATCGTTAATGATTTGCTAACACTTGCCCGGTCCGATGCTGGCCAGCTTGAGCTAACTCAGTCTCCTGTCGATCTCTCGCTGCTACTGCAGGAGGTGGGCCAGCAGCACCTGATCCTGTTCGACAGTCAGCAAGTAACACTCGAGATGGATATTGAGGATAATATTGTGGTGATGGGCGAAGCCAGCCAGCTAGAGCGCACAGTAATGAACCTGCTGTCCAATGCCTTTAAACATGCGCCGGAACACTCGAGCATACGCCTCACAGCAACAACAGAGGGTGACTTTGCTACTGTTACAGTGCGTGATGAAGGAGCAGGCATTGACGAAGCGCAACAGGGGCACCTGTTCGAGCGCTTCTACCGCGCTGATGATGCGCGCTGCCGCAAAGATGGTGAGGGCGCGGGGCTTGGGCTGGCTATCTGCAAACGCATTGTTGAAGCCCACGCGGGCAAAATAGATGTAGAAAGCAAGCCAGGTGAGGGCGCCACTTTTACTGTGCAGT
>CAZFCL010000064.1:0-6520 GCA_964517705.1 uncultured Zetaproteobacteria bacterium
ATTAATCCCTACCGTATAGAGGGACAAAAAACGGCTGCTTTTGAGATTATTGACATTTTGGGCGAGGCTCCCGACTATCTTTTTATCCCGGTAGGCAATGCGGGTAATATTACCGCCTACTGGCTAGGCTATAAGGAGTACCATGAGAAGCGTGTCTCTAAGAAGCTGCCTAAAATGCTCGGATTTCAGGCTGCGGGTGCAGCACCCATTGTGCTCGGCCACCCAGTTGAACAGCCGGAGACCGTTGCAACCGCAATCCGTATCGGCAAGCCAGCTTCGTGGAAGCAGGCAGAAGCTGCGCGTGATGAGTCCGGCGGTTTGATTGATGCTGTCACCGATGAGGAGATTCTGGAGGCATATAATATGCTGGCATGTCTTGAGGGTGTGTTCTGTGAGCCGGCATCGGCGGCATCAGTGGCCGGTATTATCAAGCTGAACAAAGCCGGTTACTTTGAGCCAGGGCAGAGCATTGTATGCACCTTAACTGGCAATGGATTGAAAGACCCGGATACAGCCATGAAGGGTGTTACCGCGCCAGTAACGATTGATGCAACCGAAGGTGCAGTACGGAAGGCGCTGGAGTCCTAATCTAGGGAGCTGGATGTGGCTACTTCTTTATTGATTGTCACGCAGGCATTCACTTCAGATCAGGATGGAATGAAACTCCATCCTGATCTTTTTTTATGGCAGAAACAGTTGCATGCTTGTAAAAGGCGCTGGTTCTTCTGCAGCGATCGTACACCTTGTGAGTGGTATGGCGTATTGCAGAACCAAAGTGCCACAGCACTGCTGACAAATAGGGTTCATAATCTTCCCAGCGAGACTTCCCAGTGTTGGATGGTAACACCATACCATGCAGTGCCGGATCGCGATTCTGTGCGGATATACCCCGAAGGGGTGTTTACGTGGTACGAGCCGGATGCGATGTGGCTTTGCGACACTCTCAATCCGCTACTGTCCGAGGAGGGGATGAGCCTTCATCATGTTGGTGCAGCACTTCTATTGGCATGCCGTGACCCAATGGATGCCAGCCCGGTTTCATTTTCTACTGTTGCTGGAAAACATATGCCCAACCGCCATCACAAGGGAGATGATGGTGGCAGGCTTAATCGATTGATGGCTGAAATTCAGATGATGCTTCATATGCAGCAACCAGAGCGATCTTCAGATAGAGCTGAAATAAACGGTGTCTGGATATCTGACCCGGCTATATGGCCACAAGCAGTTGCCGAGAAGCCGCTCACTATAGCAACACGCAACCCATCACTTTTAGCCATGGTTGATGGGCGTGATGCCAGTGTGACGATTAGTGAAGCTGAACGGCTTTCGGAGCTGTCGCCAAAGTCCGGTGCACCACTGCCAGAGAGGGTTCTACTAGCAGGAGAGGGGCATGCTGTGCTGCTAGAAAACTCATGGTTGCCGAGGTTTGGGAAAGATGACTGGAGTCCGAAGCTGCCTGCTCCAGAGGCTGAAATGCCATCACTGCTACAGGGAGCTCTATAGGTGTTACCCGAACAGAGAAGTGTAAAGGGTCAAAGGCTTGTGTGGCGCAATGGCCCACTTGTTGCCGAAGATCCAGTTTCAGCATGGAATGAGCTATTGGCAGCCCGTGGACTCACAGAGTCCGATCCGTTCTTTTCGCCAAGACTTGCTGATTTACCAGACCCTTTTGAGATGGCCGATATGGAGAAGGCCGCCACGCGCCTAGCTGATGCTGTTATGAACCGTGATGCTATTCATATCTTTGGGGACTTTGATGCAGATGGTGTAAATGGCACAGCGATTCTTGTTGAGGCGCTCAGAGCTGCGGGCGTAGCAGTTGCCTTCTCAATCCCACACCGTGCCGATGAGGGGCACGGTATCGGTATAGAGGCGGTGCGTGAGGCGTATGCGGCCGGGGCGAGCCTTGGTATTAGTGTTGATACTGGCACCACCTGCTTTGAAGCCTGTGATGAGGCCATGCAGTTAAACTTTGACCTGATTGTGACCGACCACCATCTGCCTGAGTCAATACTTCCGAACTGTTTCGCGCTGCTTAATCCAGCCCGGTCCGATTGCGGTTTTGCGGGGCGGCAACTCTGCGGTACTGGCGTTGCATTTTTCCTGCTGATGGCAGTCTGGAAGCTGCTCACGAAAAGGGGTGTGTGCCCCGAGTTTGATCTGCGACTTCTGCTTGACCGTGTGGCTGTAGCAACGATTGCTGATGTGATGAATCTGGTCGGAGTAAATCGTATTCTGGTTCACCACGGATTGAGTCGGTTGAATTCACAGCCCTCTATTGGCATGCAGGCACTGCTTAATGTGGCACGGGTAAAGAGTACGGTTACGGCTGAGACAATCGGTTTTTATCTGGCACCAAGAATTAACGCAGCCGGCCGCATGCAGCATGGCGAGGCTGCAATGCAGCTGCTCTCCACCCATGATGTTGCAGAAGCAGCAGAGTTGGCATCAGAGCTTGATGAGACCAACAAGCTACGAAGGAAGGTTGAGGCTGATGTATTCAAGCAGGCTGAGGCAAAACTTTCCGGTTCGGATGTGTTGGCGGTTTATGATAAGGGTTGGCATGCGGGAGTGGTGGGGCTGGCAGCAGGCAGGCTCTCCCGCAAACATGGGAAACCTGCCGCAGTCGGGTTTGTTACGCCTGATGGGTGCATCAGAGTCTCTTTGCGTGGTCGCCCGGGGTATCATGTTGGCAAACTGCTTAACAGCTGTGCGGCACACCTTGATGGCTTTGGAGGGCACACTGGTGCCGGAGGTGGCACGGTGAAACAGGGTGCTTGGAACATGTTTGTTGAGGCATTCAAAGAGGCTGTTGTTACGCAGCGTGAATCTGCCAGTGATCACCAGCAGCAACCAGTGGATGGGGTTCTTGCTCTTTCTGCCATGCATGCCGCTCTAGCAGAGCGACTGGCCCGCTTTGAACCGATTGGTAACGGCAACCCAGGCTGCACATGGCTTGTGAATGATCTTCATATTGCTGATCGTCGTGACCTTAAAGGTGGCGTGACACGCTTGAAACTGAGTGATGGTAGCCACTGGCTTGATGGTATCGTTTTTGGCGCCGGAAGCATGGGTGATTCGATTGCCTCAGGGATGACTGTTTCGGTGGTTGGTGCACTACAGAAGGACACTTGGCGTGGAGGCGATGCAGTACAGTTTGTGATTGAGGATGTGCTCGTTTCCAGTTGATTTGAGCAGGTGAAGATGTACCTTCCACACCCTTCTAAAAGCAGATTTGTTGGAGTAAGACCATGAATATTGAAGACCAGATTGCAGGGTTCAGGACACGGGCTGAAGATTTCGGTAGTCGCCTGGATGCCATGCGGAGGTCACTTTGACGTTGAGGCTAAAGAGGAGAATCTGCAGGAGCTAAATGCTCGTATTGAAGATCCCAGCTTGTGGGATAATCAGGAAGAAGCACAGAAATTGATGCAGGAGCGATCCCGGCTTGAGAAGGTAATCAGCGAGTATAAAGACGCCGTTGTTGGACTTGATGATGCTGCAACACTTTTCGAGCTGGGTGCGGAAGAGGGGGATCGCGACTCTCAGGTTGAGACCGTAGATTTCCTGATCGGGGTGCTGTCCCAAGTTGAGACGCTTGAGCTTGCCCAGATGCTGGGTGGCGAGACCGATGCCGAGTCCGCTTTTCTTGATATCAATGCCGGATCTGGCGGTACAGAGGCGCAGGACTGGGCAGAGATGCTGTTGCGCATGTACCTCCGTTGGGCTGAGTGCAAGGGTTTCAAAACCGAGCTGATGGAGTGTACGGCAGGTGAAGAGGCGGGCATTAAATCGGCCACGGTTTCGATCAAGGGTGAATATGCCTACGGCTTCCTCAAGGCAGAGATTGGCGTGCACCGTTTGGTGCGAAAGTCACCGTTTGATTCAGGAAATCGCCGACACACTTCATTTGCATCGGTGTTCTCTTATCCCGATATTCAGCGTGAAATAGATATTGAAGTTGACCCTTCTGATGTGCGTACAGACACCTACCGTGCCAGTGGTGCTGGTGGCCAGCATGTGAATAAAACTGATTCGGCAGTGCGTTTGACCCATACCCCGACCGGCATTGTGGTGCAGTGTCAGAATGATCGATCACAGCATAAGAACAGGGCGGCAGCGTGGAGTATGCTCAAGGCGCGTCTTTACGAGCGTGAGATTGAGTTGCGCAACTCTGAGAAGCAGGCGATGGAAGATAGTAAAACCGATATCGGCTGGGGGCACCAGATTCGTTCCTACGTGCTTGATCAGTCACGCATTAAGGATCTGCGCACAGGCATGGAGACAGGTAACACACAAGCCTTTCTTGATGGGGATATTGATGCCTTTATTCAGGCGGAGTTGATGGGTATTCGCAGGGGTGATGAGGGCGAATAGGCCGAATTGATATGGAGCTATAAAAAAGGCACCTCAATGAGGTGCCTTTTTTGATCTTAGTCGGAGCGGGATGCTCGTTTGCGCTCATGCTCCTTGAGCTGACGTTTACGTAGGCGAATCGATTTCGGTGTGATCTCTACCAGTTCATCGTCCTCAATAAACTCAATGGCTCGCTCAAGGCTAAGGGTCAGAGGTGTGATCAGGTCGATGGATTCATCTTTGCCCGAGGCGCGGACGTTGGTGAGTTTCTTCTCTTTGATCGGGTTCACCACGAGGTCAGAATCGCGGCTGTGGATGCCGATAATCATACCCTCATAAAGCTTTTCACCAGAACCGATAAACATCTTCCCACGATCCTGTAGCTTCCAGAGTGCGAATGCCACGGATTCGCCATTTTCCATGGATACAAGTACACCGTTATTTCGGCCAGGTAGTTTACCTATATAGGGGCCGTAGGCATGGAAAATATGATGCATAACACCTGTGCCACGGGTGTCAGTCAGGAACTCGGAAGTGTAGCCGATCAGGCCGCGTGTTGGGCACATGAACTCAATACGGCAGGTGCCATCCGGGTTGTTTTGCATGTTGGTCATTTCAGCACCACGCTGCCCCAGCTTTTCTATCACTGCGCCCTGATATTCTGACTCTACATCAACAGTGACATGCTCGTAGGGCTCCTGCTTGGCACCATCAATCTCACGCACGATCACGCTAGGCCGTGACACAGCCATCTCAAATCCTTCGCGGCGCATGTTTTCAAGCAGGATGCCGATATGAAGCTCGCCGCGCCCTGATATCTTATAAATGTCAGCGGAGCCGGTCTCTTCAACACGCATTGCCACATTGGTGCGTATTTCTTTCATCAGGCGATCACGAATCTGGCGGGTAGTGATGAATTTACCCTCCTTGCCCGAAAGGGGTGAGTTGTTGACATGCAGCTCCATCGTCAACGTTGGTTCATCGACATGAATCACCGGCAACGCAACAGGGTTTTCTTTGGTGGCAATGGTTTCACCAATATTGATATGTTCGATGCCTGCTACAGCGATAATATCACCAGCCTCAGCCTCGTTAATCTCAACACGATCCAACCCGTGGAAGCCGAGAAGCTTGGCAACGCGGAAGTTTTCTTGAGATGCATCAGCGTGAATTACGGTAATATCCTGGCCAGTCTTGATATGGCCATTTGCAACGCGCCCAATCACGATACGGCCAATATAGTCATCCCAGTCGAGTGTTGTAGCCAGCATCTGCAGGGGTGCAGAAGCATCACCCTCGGGCGGCTGTACATGATCGAGAATAGTCTCGAACAGACAGGTCATGTTGTCTGAAGTTTCAGAAAGGTCGAGCATGGCATAGCCATTCTTGGCCGAGGCATATACAACAGGAAATTCGAGCTGATCATCAGTGGCACCAAGCGATGCGAAGAGATCGAAGGTAGCATCAACCACCGCATCTGGGTCGGAGCCTTCACGATCGATTTTATTAACCACAACAATGGGTCTTAAACCCAGCGCCAGTGCCTTGGAGGTCACAAACTTGGTCTGTGGCATCGGGCCTTCGCGGGCATCAACAAGCAGCACCACACCATCTACCATATTGAGAATACGCTCTACCTCACCACCAAAGTCTGCATGGCCCGGTGTATCGATAATGTTAATGTGAGTATCGCCATATTGAATGGCAGTGTTTTTGGCGAGGATGGTGATGCCGCGCTCTTTCTCCAGTGCATTCGAGTCCATGACACGGGTTTCTGTATCGGTACGCGCATCAAGGGTGCCCGACTGTTTTAGGAGTTCATCCACCAGTGTGGTTTTGCCGTGATCAACGTGGGCGATGATGGCGATATTGCGCAATTTGCGGGACATAGGTTACCTCGAGTCAAAAGTGGCGCGCATAGTAGCGGTTCGCTGCCTATTTGAAAGCAAAATGAGAGGCTTGGGGTGGTTGCAGGTTATGAGCCGGTTGGGGTGGTGAGTATTTCGCAGCCTGTTTCGGTTACCGCAAGTGTATGTTCGAACTGGGCTGAAAGTGATCTGTCGCGGGTGACGACTGTCCAATTATCATTCAGTAGTTTTACCGATGCGCGGCCAATGTTTACCATCGGTTCAATGGTGAAGACCATGCCCGGCTTAAGCTCCAT
>CAZFCL010000065.1:0-391 GCA_964517705.1 uncultured Zetaproteobacteria bacterium
TCGTGCTCCTGCCTTCTAAACCACTGCCGGATCGAATGGCGTGCTCTGGGTGTTTAAATTAGGAAGCTTTTTCGATCTTTCCAGAGCGTAGGCAGCTTGCGCATACCTTCACCTTGCGCGTCTGACCACCCACAATAGCACGAACCTGCTGTAGGTTAGGTAGGAAACGACGGCGAGTCGTATTATGTGCGTGGCTGACATTGTTGCCTGCCATCGGACCTTTTCCACATACTTCACAACGCTTGGCCATGATAATACCTCCAAAAACGGGCCGCACTTTAGGCGATTGATTCACTGCATACAAGCAAAAAGAACGAATTACCCCAGGCAATTTTCTGTTTTCCTGTGTTTCATTTCTTTTCTCAAAGTCCTGATCGATCTTTATCTGTCC
>CAZFCL010000065.1:401-6485 GCA_964517705.1 uncultured Zetaproteobacteria bacterium
GCAATCATTCAAGATAAGGCGATGTATAGTGCTCTTAGCCGACCATTGACCTCTATTACCGGGGTTGGTGCCGCCTTGGAGAGGCGCCTGATGGCACGGGATGTAAGCTGCCTTGGTGATCTGCTGCTTCATCTTCCCAAGGATTATATTGATGACAGGCATATCTCACCCATCGCGCAGCTTCATGAGGGGGTGGCTGCACGGGTCTCTGGCCGGATCATTAGCAAACAGGCGCGTGGATTTGGGCGCGCCAGACACGTGACAATCAAGCTTGCGGATGATTCGGGGCAGATATCACTCAACTTCTTCCACTCTGGTTACATGATGAGTGATGCGCGTCTCTCTGAAGGACGAGAGGTATCTGTACGAGGTGTGGCTGAGCGCTGGAAGGGTTATTGGCAGATGAGCCATCCAGAGTGGTGTGTGGCGGAGCTGTTTCAGCCGGGGTTACAGCCGGTTTATGCGAGCTTGGCGGGTTTAAGTGGAAAGCGGGTTGGTGGCTTGATTCAGAAGGTGCTCTCACTGCTTCACGGTTCATCTCCAAGCCCACTTGATACTCTGCTGGCCGAACAGTCTCAGGTGCCTTCACTACTGCAGGCACTTAGGCAGATACACCACCCCAGTCAACTTGAGCCGGACTTTTTGGCCAGTGCGGTGACCCGTCTAAAAAGCGAAGAGATCATCACCTATCTACATCTGATGCGGGAGAAGAAGCAGAAGGCCACCTGCCCTGCAGCTGCCTTGACAGATAAAGAGCGAAGCCGGGCTCTGCTGGAGAGCCTCCCTTTTCCATTAACTGAGGCACAAACATCAGTTTGGCACGATATCTCCAGTGATCTTGTATCGGGCAAGCGCATGCATCGCCTGTTGCAGGGCGATGTTGGCGCCGGGAAAACATGGGTTGCAGCACTTGCCATGGCACAGGCCATAGGTAGCGGATATCAGTCCGCACTTCTCGCACCAACTGAGGTGCTGGCACACCAGCATGCCAAGACACTGCAAGAGCTGTTCGCACCTCTCGCTGTTGAGGTGGGGCTTCTAACCGGCAGCACGCCTGCCAAAACAAGGAGCGAGCTACTGAAGCGTTTGCGCAGCGGCGAGTTGCAAGCAGTGGTCGGTACACATGCTCTGTTAAACGAAGAGGTTCAGTTTAAACATCTTGTGCTTGCGCTGGTGGATGAGCAGCACCGCTTTGGAGTGCGCCAGCGCTGGGCACTGGCGGAGAAGGAGGGTGCTGCGGCGGTTCACCTGCTTGGTATGACTGCAACCCCGATTCCGCGCTCGTTGGCGCTGGCACTTTATGGCGATATGGATCTCTCTGTGATGCATGGTATGCCACCGGGGAGAAAGCCAGTCGAGACACGAGTACTCTCCATAAAGAAGATGAAGGCGCTGGCTGATGGTATGCAGCGCATGCTTGATGCCGAAGGTCGGATATATTGGATTGTTCCGCGTATTGACGAAGATGAAGATGGTGTTTCGGTGGATCAGCGCACGGCGCTGTTGAAAGAGTATTTTCCCGATGCCAATGTGATCGGTTTACATGGCCGCATGAAGGCGAAAGAGAAAAAAAGCGCACTCGATGCCTTTGCCACAGGGCAGTGCAGGATTCTTGTCTCTACCACGGTGGTTGAGGTGGGGGTGGATGTGCCGGAGGCTCGTCTGATTGTGATTGAGCAGGCCGAAATATATGGCCTTGCACAGCTGCATCAGCTACGAGGCAGGGTGGGGCGCTCCGGTGAGCAGGGGTACTGCATGCTGATTGCTGGTGAGGATGCCTCTGAGGGGTCGATGGCACGGTTGAAGAGGGTGGTAGATAGTCACGATGGTTTGGAGCTTGCTGAAGCGGATCTGGCGCTGCGTGGTGGTGGTGATGTAGTTGGCACACGTCAGCATGGAGGTGCAGGATTTCGCTTGATCGACATGCCCGAAGATGCTGGCCTGCTCCAGCAGTGGTACAGCAATCTACCCGCCTTTGTTCCGGATGAGGCCATGCAGCGATTCTGGCGGCCTTTTGCCGAATCTACAGACTAGGTGTCTAATAACTTCACGGCTGCTATAATAGGACAGAGTCGCCTTGTGTAATCATTGCCAAGTCAGGTTAAGAAGGAGGTAGAAGCGTGGTATCAATAAAAGATCCTGTAGTACCTTCTGGAAGTGACACATCAGGGCTGGCGGTGGATTTCCGCCATGTGGTTTACTCTCTCTCTGATGCGCTTGATCTGGTCGGTGTTGATGATGTTGGCCACGGAAAGCGCGTAGGGGCGATGGCCGCATCATGTGCAGAGGTCATGGGGCTACCCGAGGATGAAGTCACTTTCCTTTTTGAGCTTGGAAAGTTGCATGACATCGGTGTCTCCTCAACGGTGGTGCATGCTCATCTGGCGACAGAGTTCGATTGGAAAGGGTCTCAAAAGCACTGCGAGGTTGGCTATGCTCTGCTGCGTGATTTCAAGCCGCTATCAGCCATGGCTCTACCCATTCGTTATCACCATACCCCGTGGGAGGATTTGTCTACTCTCGCCGATCTTGAAGTAAAAGTTGCTGAGTATGCCAATCTCATTTTCCTTGTGGACCGTGCGGATGTGCTTGCTGCGCCCTATTATGGGGACGGCAGCCTGCTGATGAATACAGACAAGGTGCGCAACACCATTCAGGAGAACTCCGGTACTTACTTCTCACCTCAACTGGTCGAGCAGTTTCTTGAGGCATCCGCCTCCGAGGCTTTCTGGCTCCAACTGGCGCCCAACGCCCTGGAAACTGTTCTTCGCGACAGGCTGGAGGGCTCCACGCCGAGGCGGGCAAGCATGGGTGAGCTGAAGCAGCTGGGTGAAATATTCTCCTCCATTGTTGATGCCAAGAGCCCCTTTACAGCTGAGCATTCGCTTGGCGTTGCAAGGCTCGCACGTTTTATTGCGGAGCGTATGGGTATTGGCTCGGAGGGTTGTGATAAACTTGAAGTTGCCGGTCTGCTGCATGATGTCGGCAAGCTGCGCGTACCAGATAAGGTGCTCGATAAGCCTGGTAAACTCAGCGCCAAAGAGTT
The DNA here is from genome assembly GCA_964517705.1 of uncultured Zetaproteobacteria bacterium. Taxonomy (GTDB): domain Bacteria; phylum Pseudomonadota; class Zetaproteobacteria; order Mariprofundales; family Mariprofundaceae; genus Mariprofundus. The sequence goes on from CAZFCL010000065.1 coordinate 3,448, forward strand.
CTCAGAGGTCAAGGCACATAGCTTTGAGACATTCCGTATTCTTAGTCAGATCAAAGGTTTTGAGGAGATTGCGAAGTGGGCTGCTTACCACCATGAGGGGCCAGATGGCACTGGTTACCCCTTCCATCTGGATAATCGGACTCTTTCTCTGGAGGCGCGTATTCTCAGGGTGGCAGATATTTTTCAGGCGATGGTTCAGGATCGACCTTATCGTAAGGGCCTTTCCAGCGGCCAGGTACTGGCATTTATGAATGAGTTGGTATCTCAAGGGAATATTGAAGAAGAGATCGTGGCTTCTTTCTCAGATGATATGGATGCAGCCATATCCGTGGCAATTCAGCACCACTAGGGCATGCACGAAACACTACCGCTGCTAAAGAATAGTGATTTTCCACCGATTAACAGGGGAGTAGTGCATACGCTGCAGGCCAACCTCGGCTATCTCTGCAATCAGCGCTGCCTGCACTGCCATGTAAATGCTGGGCCGGCGCGCACAGAGTTGATGGATAGGGCCACGATTCAAGTAGTGCTCGAATACCTTGCAGCCAACAACATCAAGACACTGGATTTGACAGGTGGTGCACCGGAGATGAACCCTCATTTTTGCTATCTGGTGAGAGAGGCAAGGGCGCTGGGTGTTCATGTGATTGATCGATGTAATCTGACCATCCTCGAAGAGAAGGGGTATGAGGATTTGGGTAAATTTCTGGCTGATAACAGTGTAGAGGTGGTGGCATCGCTCCCTTGTTATCTTGATGACAATGTTGATGCCCAGCGTGGCGAAGGCGTGTTCAATAAAAGCATAGCCGCACTGAAAAAGCTGAACGTATTGGGCTATGGCGTAGAGGGTTCGGGCTTGGTGTTGACGCTGGTCTATAATCCTCAAGCCGCCTCGCTTCCGTCTCCGCAGAGTGAGCTTGAAGCAGCCTATAAGCGTGAGTTGCATAGCCGTTATGGCATCTCTTTCAGCAGACTTTTTACCATCACTAATATGCCCATTAATCGTTTTGGTAGCATGCTTATTTCTAATGGTATATTCGATAGTTATATAAATAAACTTAAAGTGTCACATAATGAAGAAAGTCTTGCTGGTGTAATGTGCAAAAGCTTGATCAGTGTTGACTGGCAGGGGTATGTGTATGACTGTGATTTTAATCAGATGCTAGAGTTGCCCCTGTTGCATTCAAGCGGGGAGCGGGCACACCTGAAAGATCTGATACAGCACGATATTTTGGGGCAGGCGATCACTGTTCTTGATCACTGCTATGCCTGCACTGCTGGTCAGGGCTCCAGCTGTAGCGGTGCGCTAAAAGTTTAAATGAATCTAGAGGAGAAGAGATGAGTGTAAAAGCAGATGGTGATGGCATTAAGCAGCATGTACGCAAGAGCTACACAGAGGTGGCTGAAGCGAGTGATAGTGGCAGCTGCTGCGGTGAAGCATCAAGCTGCTGTGGCGTTTCCGATGATGCGGCAATCAATACGCTGATCTCTACTCGGTTGGGGTATAGTGAGAGCGATCTTGCCAAGGTGCCGGGCGGGGCAGATATGGGGCTGGGGTGTGGCAACCCTCGTGCCATCGCCAGCCTTAAGCCGGGCGAGGTGGTGGTTGATCTTGGGGCCGGCGGCGGTTTCGATGCCTTTCTTGCTGCACATGAGGTGGGTGAGTCGGGCAGGGTGATCGGTATTGATATGACTCCGGCGATGCTCTCCAAAGCGCGCCACAATGCTGAGAAGGGGAAGTTTACCAATGTTGAGTTCCGCCTTGGCGAGATTGAGTTTCTGCCAGTGGCCGATGGTACGGCGGATATCATCATCTCCAACTGCGTGATTAACCTCTCTCCACACAAAGAGCTGGTCTTCTCTGATGCCTTTAGAGTGTTGAAGCCGGGTGGCAGGCTGGCAATTTCCGATGTGGTGGCGACTGCTGATATGCCGGAGGAGATGAGGAGTGATCCCGTACTTCATGCTGGCTGTATGGCCGGTGCATCAAAGATTGATGTGCTGGAAGTGATGATGCGCGATGCTGGTTTTGAGGATGTTCAGATTACACCCAAGGATGAGTCGCGTGAGTTTATTCGCGATTGGGCCCCAGGGCGCGGGGTGGAGGATTATGTTGTCTCCGCCTATATCGAAGCACGAAAGCCGACTGACTACTAACGGCCAACCCTATGCACTTGAGGCTAGCTTAATTTCTGAAGACAAACTTTGATAACATTTGCTGAGAGGTATAGGTTAATTCTTAATGATAGGTGTTACCGAGCAATTAAGAGATATTGTGTCTAATGGTTTAGTTATCGATGTTTTTAAAGCCGAACAGGCGGCTATGCTATTTGAAACAATAGGGGATGCTTCTGACTTAATTAACAAATCTAGTTTCGGTGATTTGTTTGGTACTATTCAGGGGATGACCGTTGATCAATTATATCTTGCGACGTCTCGCATGTATGATAAGCCAACCCAGTACGAGCTTAGAAGTCTTCCGTCACTGATAAATTTTCTATCCTCAGAAAGCAATAAATTAAATGTGGTTGATCGTCCATTTTTGATAAGTTGGCTAAATGAAGAAACCAGTATAGGTAGCGATATACTAGTTGCTAAGGGTGACCCTGAATTAACCACTATTTTAGCAGAGTGCATTCAGAATAATTGCCCAGCATTCAACTTAGAGAACCCTAAGCAACTGACAGAAATAATGTGCGCAGTTCGAGATGTCCGCGACAAACGAATTGCTCATCACGAGCAGATCGATGTCATAAAATTACGAACTGCTACTTGGTCTGAATTTGAATTATTATTGGATTTTATGAAGTCTATCATTTCGGTCGTTGGTAGATGTTATTTGTCCACAGGCTATAGCTCTGATGTTGGAACTTACTTCTTAAGTGCTGATGCAAAGCGCGTTAGCAGAGGGCTAAGGTGCTTATTGAAAGAAGCAAAGTTAATTCCTAATCCTGATGCACAATAATCCAAGGGGGAGCTATGGAAAAGCAATGCTACTGTTGTATTAGACGAATTCCTGTAACAAGGCCAAGGGTTTG
>CAZFCL010000066.1:0-6481 GCA_964517705.1 uncultured Zetaproteobacteria bacterium
AAGAGATGATTGCTGATCCTGAGTGTGACAGCGAGCTTAAAGCACTGGCCGAGGACGAAATACATGAGCTAAAAAAAGCGCTGCAGGAAAGAGATGAAAAGATCTCCCTGTTGCTTCTTCCCAAAGACCCGAATGATGCACGCGATATTATCTTGGAGATCAGAGCCGGCACCGGTGGTGATGAAGCTGCTCTTTTCTCGGCTGACCTGTTTCGCATGTATAGCCGCTATGCCGAAACCCAGGGCTTCAAAGTTGAAATCCTCTCATCCAATGAGATTGGTATCGGCGGTTACAAGGAGATTATCGCACAGGTGAGTGGTGACGGGGTGTTCTCCCATTTCAAATTTGAATCAGGTGTTCACCGTGTCCAGCGAGTTCCAGAAACAGAGTCTGGAGGGCGCATTCACACCTCCGCCTGCACTGTTGCCATCATGCCGGTTGCCGAAGAGGTAGAGGTAAATATTCGCAGTGAGGATATTCGTGTGGATGTTTACCGTGCTTCAGGTGCCGGTGGACAGCATGTGAACAAAACCGAGTCGGCTGTCCGCATCACCCACCTGCCATCCGGGATTGTAGTGACCTGTCAGGATCAAGCCAGCCAGCACAAGAACCGCGCGCAGGCGATGAAAGTGTTGCAGGCACGCATCTATGATAAGGAGCAATCGGAGGCGGATAGCGAGCGCGCCGAGGCGCGCAAGGGCATGGTTGGTTCAGGTGACCGCTCTGAACGTATTCGCACATACAACTTCCCTCAGGGAAGAATCACCGACCACCGTATTAATCTCACACTCTATAAGCTGGATCAGATACTGGGCGGCGACCTGGGTGAACTCACCAATGCACTGCTAACCCATCATCAGGCAGAACTTCTGGCAGCTCAGAACATATAACCGTGAATACTGCTCACCTGCTACGTCAGGCAGTCTCTCTGCTGGAAGAGGCGGGCTGTGACGCCCCAAGGCTGGATGCTGAACTTCTTCTGATGCACCTCTGGCATGTTGAGCGTACCGATCTGGTGATTCGTGCACATGATGAAGTCCCAGAAGAGGTAGAAAAGGCATTTCAGACACTACTTCAGCGACGCATGAACCGCGAACCACTCGCCTATATCACAGGTGAAAAGGAGTTCTGGTCACGCCCCTTCCTGGTTACGCCGGATGTGCTAATTCCGCGACCTGAAACTGAACATCTGATTGAAGCATTGATGGAGTACCTTCCAGAGAAAGGCGGTAGTTATACCTTCTGTGATATTGGCACAGGCTCTGGCTGTATCGCAGCCACTTTGGCTTGCGAGTACCCACAGAGCCATATTGTGGCCACAGATATTTCAGAGGCCGCTCTCTCTGTTGTACAAAGCAATGCGGTTCGGCTTGGGGTTGGCGAGCGAATTAGTTTTTGCAGCGGTGATATGTTGCATGCCTTGAGCTGCGACAATGGGCCGTTCGATGCTATTATTTCCAATCCGCCCTATGTGGCAGATCGTGAGATGATAACACTTGAAGCAGAACTATCTCATGAACCGCGTGGCGCACTGACCGATGAGTCGGATGGGTTGAAATTCCTCACCACCATCCTCAATGAGGCTCCACAGCACCTGAAGCCGAAGGGTTTTATCATTGTTGAAACCGGCACCTGTGGCCTGCCTTCAACACCAGACAACCTCACCATGAAAGAAGGGATATATGATCTCGCTGGCCACCTGCGCGGTGGCATTTACCAGCACAAAGAAGAGTGCTGAAGCTCCATGCTACTTTAAGGTCTTCAAGTAGGCCGCAACATTCAGGGCATCGTCACCGCAAACATTCTGCTTGTTCATCTTGGTTCTAGCAGAGCTACTATTTGTTAAAGATTTAATAGCCGCTTTGGAATCACACACCCAGGCAGTCAAAGCTTCATCATCCCAAATAAATGTGGCGCTCTTCAAATCACCGCCATATTTTCTGAACCCATCCACCTTGCCCGCTGCTTTGCCATATATACCAAACAGATTGGGGCCGACCTTATGACGCCCACCAGCTTCAAAGCTATGGCACGCCTTACACTTTCCTGCTTTGCGCCCCCCAGCCACTGCATCACCAGAAGGTTTCACCACAACCTCTTCCACGATAACTTCCTTCACTACAACAGGCGCGGCCACCTTCTCTTTTACTACCTCCGTAGGCTCAATCACCCTCTCGGGTATTTGTTTATTCTCTTCAGTGGCAGGCGAAGTGCTCGGTGCCATATCACTGCCCCCTGCTTTGGCCTCTTTATCAGCCTCATCTGCCAACTCAATAGCTCTCGACCAACTATTCTTTCTTACTGGTGGCCGATAAGATGGAGCCTGTGGTGGTTGCTCCCACGCTGAGGGCTGCTCTGACACACCAGCACCTTCACTCACAGCCGGAGCTTCATCCTGAACCACTGGCTGCTTCTCCTTCTCACCCGTACAACCAGCCAGCAGCAAACCAAAAACCGTGATAGTTAGAACAGATCGCATTGTTTACTCCTTATACATTCGGAAAGTATTATAGCTGAAAAACAAAAAGCTGCCCAACTGGGCAGCTTCTTATGTATCTCTGTTAGGCAGAAGAGAGTCAGCAGCAACCCTCACCACTATGTATATGGCCATGCTCGCGCTCTTCATCGCTTGATTCACGAATCTCTTCAATGCTTACATCAAAGTGGAGCCTCTCACCAGCTAGCGGGTGGTTCCCATCAATGGTCACATCATCGCCATCGACCGCTGCAACGCGAATCACCTGCATGCCACCAGCAGCCTCTGCCTGAAACTGCATACCAACCTCAACCTCATCGACACCCTGAAACATGCTTTTCGGCACAACTTGGGTCAGTGCATCATTATACTCACCATAGCCATCAGCAGGCTCAACCGTAACCTTCAAGGAGTCACCAATAGCTTTACCCTCCAGTGCATTCTCAAGCCCCGAAACAATATTCTGCTCACCATGCAGATAGGCTAGCGGCTCTCCGCCATTTGACGAATCAACCACATCTCCCGCATCGTTGGTAAGAGTGTAGTGAAATGAAACAACTTTATGATGACTAACCTGCATGACCTTCTCCTTAAAGTGGCGATAGTACGCCAAGTGGGGCGGCACCCTACGTAAAGGGGTATTAGATACAAGACTCCACATAGAGAAGAGAGAAGTGATCACGGCCCATCCCCAACACTTCCATCTCTTCAAGCAGATGCTTTCGGGTCAGTGGAATCTCATCAAGGAACTGCCGCTTTCCATCACGATGTGCCAGCCGGCTAAAAATACCGATCGCCTTGATATGGCGCTGCAAAGCAGTCAGTCGCAAAGCTTTGTGCCAAGACTCAAAACCATCAAAGTGACCCCGCAAAGCCTCCGGTAACTGTTCAAAGAAATATCGACTCCAACGCTGGCGTTCAGACTCCGGATAGTCCTGATAGCAGTCGTAGAGCAGTGATGCCAGATCGTAGGTTACCGGCCCCATGACAGCATCCTGATAATCGATCATACCAAGCGGCAGGGCACTCCCTGGAAGCATCAGATTACGGCTATGATAGTCGAGATGTACTGGCACCCTTGGAAGGTCAGAAAGCTGCTGCAATGTGCTCAAAAGAGCTTCTTGAAACATTTCGCGCTCTGATCTGGTGGGTTCGTACCCGGCCACTTTCGGAAGATACCAGTCGAGATAGAGGTCACACTCGCGGCGCATGCGTGCCACATCAAACAGCGGTAGTGATATATTGGGATCGGACTTCTGAAGCAGCTGCAATTGCGCAAGCGCATCCTCAAACAGCGGAGACATTTCACCCCCTCTGGTGCGAAATGTTGCCCATGTCTCATCTCCAAAGTCTTCCAGAAGCAGAAACCCCTGCGCTATGTCCGAGGCAAACAGCTTAGAAACACGAATGCCGTCGCCTTCAAACCAGCTACGCACAGTGAGAAACGGCTCTACATCCTCATGCTCCGGTGGAGCATCCATCAGCACATAGCTGACAGATGCGGCTTCTACTCTGAAATAGCGGCGGAATGATGCATCCCCTGCGAGCGGTGCAATACGAAAATCGCTGCCAAAAACCTCAGTCAGCCAGTTGCCACGCTGCACATCTCGCTTATCCATCGCGAATCAGCAAACCCTTGATCTTCAACTTTTCCTGAAGTTCACGGACTACCCCTTCAGCCAACTCTCTGCCCTGATAGGGGCCAGCATAAACCCTAAACCAGCGACCACGCTCACCAAGATTGATATCACGAACCACTCCATTGAAGCCAGCCTTACTCATCCGTGCGTGCAGCGCCTCGGCATCGCTATGTGACTTGAACGATCCGACCTGTATACGGAAACTGACCATAGCATTTTTATCTCTGCTGGCATTCGGGTGGGAGCCCGGTGCTGTTACTACGAGCGGCTTATCCATCGGCCTTGCTTCTGCCGGTTTTGAATCTGGCATGGGTGCCGGTGTAACCGCCTGCTTGGGAAGGTCGCCATAAAACTTCAGATCACCCACTTTGGTATGTGCATCCGCTTCCGCTTTGCCTCTCCACTCTTCCACCTGCTCTTCAAGGCTATCAATCCTGGCCTGTAGCAAGTCGGCAGCAGCTTTCTCTTTCTCCAGATTTGAACGGAGGGTATTAAAATCGGACTGGGATATTTTGCCGGTCACTTTCCTGCTCTGCATATCTCCCAGCCAGAAGCCTGCTGCAAAACAGAGTGTTGCAACGACTACAATCATCAACGCTGAAAATGCTGAGCTACTCTCTTTTTTTTCCTTCGCGCGCGCAGATGCCTGCACCTTCGCGTAATCGCGACCCACTACATACGCTCCGGTGCCGACACACCAAGTATATCAAGTGCATTGCGAATCACCTGCGCTGTAGCTTTGGCCAACAGCAAACGGGCGGATGTGAGCGCCATGTCTTCGGTGACAACACGATGCTTGTGATAAAAACTGTGGAAGTCGGCGGCAAGGCGCATGGTATAGGTGGCAACTCGATAGGGTTCGAGATTGTCGGCTGCCTTTTTCAATAGTTCCGGATAGGAGAGCATGTGTGAAATCAACCGCTGCTCCTCATGCGAGGTGAGAAGGGAGAGGTCAACTCCATCCACATCTCCAACAACACCCTCATCTTCTGCCTTACGAAGAATTGCACAGATGCGAGCATGTGCGTACTGCACATAGTAGACCGGATTCTCTTCACTCTTCTTTTTTGCTGCTTCAAGGTCGAAGTCCAGCTGACTCTCAACCCTGCGGGTCATAAAATTGAAACGAACTGCATCAGCTCCAACTTCGTCCACCACTTCGCGCAATGTCACAAATGTTCCAGCACGTTTGGACATACGAACAGGTTGCCCATCACGGGTCAGGTTCACCATCTGAACCAGCATCACATCAGGCTGCTTCTCGGCACCGGTTAATGCCTGCATAGCCGCCTGCACACGAGTAACATAGCCGCCATGATCTGCGCCCCAGATATCAATCATGCGTCCAAATCCACGCTCGAACTTATCAACATGGTAGGCAATATCAGCGGCGAAATAGGTCGGCGTGCCGTCCTGCTTGGCCAGTGGACGATCAACATCGTCACCAAAATCGGTGGTACGGAAAAGCAGCTGCTCCACCGGTATATAATCTTTCACCTCTCTACCTTTCGGCGGAGGCAGGGTGCCGGTATAAACAGTGCCATCTGCCTTCAACTTTTCGATCAACTCCAGCACACGGCCCGACTCGTGCAGTGCCTTCTCGGAAAAATAGAGATCGAATCCGATATTCAGTGCCGCAAGATCATCACGAATCATCGCCATATTGGCGGCCACAGCCTCGCTGCCAATCAACTCTGCGCGTGCTTCATCATCCATGGCACACAGCTCATTATACTCAAAACGTGTCAGTAGCTCTGTAGCAATCTCCACCACATAGTCGCCGGGGTATGCAGACTCCGGAAACTCAATTGACTCACCCTTTAGCTCGCGCATACGCAACCAAACAGATTCGGCCAACACACCAATCTGGGTGCCCGCATCATTGATATAATACTCACGATGCACATCACAACCTGTAGCCACCAGCAGGCGGCCCAGTACATCACCAACTACCGCACCACGGGCGTGGCCAACATGCATGGGGCCTGTTGGATTGGCAGAGACAAATTCGAGATTCACCCGCTCCGGCTCTTCGCCCAGCGCCACACGCCCAAAATGATTGCCCGCCGTGAGAATTGATTTTACGACACCCGCCTCACTCGCCTTCTTTAGCCGAATATTGATAAATCCGGGGCCAGCAATCTCAGCACTCTCGACTGCTTCCGGCCACTGCACCAGGTCAAGAATAGAAGCTGCTATCTGCTGCGGACTCTTTTTCAGCAAGCGCGCCAACGGCATTGCGACATTAGCGGCATAGTCACCATGCTCTTTCACCTTCGGGCGGGTCAGCTGCACCTCTGGAAGCTCTGCCCCCTCAACACCCTTGAGGAGCTGCTCCAATGCCTGCTCCAATGCCTGCTCCAAT
>CAZFCL010000067.1:0-6478 GCA_964517705.1 uncultured Zetaproteobacteria bacterium
CGTGGGTCGAAGCAACCATCAGCTGTGCTACAAAGTCCTCTTCTTTGGTGGTCATGGCAGTTTTACCTTTACCACCACGTCGCTGAGCTCGGTAAAGAGAAGCTGCATTACGCTTAATATAGCCCTCGTTAGAGATGGTCACGACCATATCCTCTTCCGTAATCAGATCCTCAACTGATAACTCTGCTGTTTCATCCATAATTTCAGAACGGCGTGGATCAGCATACTTATCACGCACCTGCTCCAGCTCTTCAACTATCACGCCCATGAGTAACTTCTCATCGGCCAAGATCGCTTTTAAACTCGCGATTAGCGCCTGAAGGTCGTCGTATTCACCCTGAATCTTATCGCGCTCCAGCCCTGTCAAACGATGTAAGCGCATATCGAGAATCGCCTGCGCTTGCTTATCCGATAGGCCAAACCGATCCATCAGGCCAGTCTTTGCTTCGGCCGGAGTCTGGCTGGCACGGACTAGCTTGATGACCTCATCAATATTATCCAGAGCAATCAGCAAGCCTTCCAGAATATGGGCGCGTGCCTCCGCCTTGGCCAGATCAAAGAGACAGCGGCGCGTAACCACCTGCCGGCGGTGATCGAGGAAATGTAGTAGAAGCTCACGAACGCCACACAGCTTGGGCTGGCCATCCACCAGCGAAAGGAGGTTGCAACTAAAGTTGCACTGCAGCTGTGTATGCTTATAGAGGTTGTTCAAAACAACTTCTGGTATCTCCCCTCGCTTCAGCTCGATGGCGATGCGCATGCCGTCACGGTCTGACTCATCACGCAGGTCGGAGATACCCTCCAGCTTCTTATCACGTACCAGGTGGGCGATATTCTCAATCAGATTCGCTTTATTCACCTGATATGGCAACTCGGCAACAATCAGGGATTCACGCTTGGTGCGCGGATGAATCTCCACCATTGCCTTCGCGCGCATAGTCACCGAGCCGCGGCCTGTGGTGAATGCATCGCGGATACCTTTGCGCCCGTAAATGAAACCACCGGTCGGGAAATCCGGGCCTGGCATAACCTCCATCAATTCATCTTCATCAATGTCAGGGTTGCGCACCAATGCAATTGAGGCATTGATCGCTTCACCGAGATTGTGCGGCGGAATATTGGTCGCCATACCTACAGCAATACCCTGCGAGCCATTGACCAACAGATTTGGATATTTGGACGGGAGAACCTTTGGCTCTTTCAGCGATTCATCATAGTTGGGAGCAAAGTCGACAGTGTTTTTATCGATGTCAGCCAGCAGTTCAGCTGCCACCTTACTCATGCGTGCCTCGGTGTATCGCATTGCGGCAGGTGAATCACCATCAACCGATCCGAAGTTGCCCTGACCATCTACCAGCAGGTGGCGCATACTCCATGGCTGTGCCATACGCACCATTGCGTCATAAACAGCCGAATCGCCATGCGGGTGGTACTTACCGATCACATCACCGACCACACGAGCCGATTTCTTGAACGGCTTATCATGCGTACAACCAAGGTCCTGCATGGCATAAAGAATACGTCGGTGTACCGGTTTCAGGCCATCCCTAGCATCGGGAAGCGCACGTCCGACAATGACGCTCATGGCATAATCGAGATAGGAGCTCCGCATCTCATCTTCGATCAGTACGGGTACAGCAGGGTTCAGTGTCTCTTCCATCTATTCGACCTCTATTCTTTACAATTTCAACTTACTTTAAAAACTTTTTCGGCTCGAAGTCAACCTGTACATGTGGTGCCCTCGACACGATTCGAACGTGTGGCCTGCCGCTTAGGAGGCGGCCGCTCTATCCAGCTGAGCTACGAGGGCAAAAACGAAATGAATCATAGCGATATTAAGAAGGATTGCACAGCCTAACATCCCCCTTCACCCAACCAGATCGTAGTCAAAACAGGTATCAGACAATCTCCTCAAGATCTATCTTTTCGCTCGCCACCATCACCCGCAGTTTTTGCAGTGCCGCTACCTGAATCTGGCGAATCCTCTCACGGGTAACGCCCATGTGATTCCCGATGGCTTCAAGCGTCCAGACATCATCTGCTTCACCAAGCCCATAACGCAAACGAACCACCTCCTGCTCTTTGGGCGTAAGCCTCTTCATCCAGGAGCGTAACATCTTATCCCGTCCGCCCTCCTCTATATGTTGGCTCGGGGGCGTTGCACTCTCGTCAGCTGTAATATCAAGAATTGTAAAGTCACTACCTTCAAGGTAACCCCCATCTGCACTTTCAGTAGTTTGCGCACTCTCCATTAGCCTCTGCAGCCGTTTCACAGGTATCTGAAGCGCCTCTGCAATTTCAAGATCTGTCGGTTCACGTCCAAGCTCAATACGCAGACGATTACCACTGCTGATGACTGCATTGTACTCTTTGGCAACATGCACAGGCAGCCGAATTGTACGTGACTGATTCATGATCGCCCGTTCCACAGCCTGGCGAATCCACCATGTGGCATAGGTGGAAAAGCGGCATCCATAAGCAGGATCAAATTTCTCCACCGCGCGCATCAGACCTATATTCCCTTCCTCAATAAGGTCGGCCAGTGCTAAGCCGCGATTTATGTAGCGCCGGGCAATTTTAACCACTAGACGAAGATTTGCCTCAACCATATGGTCATACGCATCTTTATCACCAGTAGCAATCCGCTCGGAGAGCGATACTTCCTCTTCGGCAGTCAGAAGGTCATAGTGGGAGATCTCCCGCATATATATGGATATTGATTCAATATTGCGCTCTTTTGGCACCACCTTACCGCCGTGACAAGTAGATAAGGGGATCAACTGGAGTGCTCCCCTTACGAACCTCAAAGTGGAGATGTGAGCCTGTTGTGCGTCCTGTATGCCCCACTTTGGCAATCACTTGGCCCTTCTTCACTCGGGCACCTGTCTTCACCAGGTTGCGCTGATTATGTGCGTATGCTGTAAAGAGGTTGCGGCCATGGCGAACAATTACAAGGTTGCCATAGCCCACCAAACGCTGGTCCGAATATACCACTTCGCCACTCCCCGCAGCGCGCACAGGCGTCCCCTCTGCAGCAGCAATATTGATTCCATCGTGTGTCCGGCTGCCTCGGCGCCCAAAGCGACTGATGACTTTGCCGGACACCGGCCAGAGAAGCGTACCCTTTCCATAGCTATCTGCCGTGGACTTGTGAGAACTACTTCTGCGCTTTTTAGTACTCTTTACCCGTTTTTTTGAAACACTGTATGCCCGCTTAACAGAGGTCTTTCTTCGAGGCGCTGTACGGTCGATATAGAGCCGTTGCCCGGCGTAAATCCTGTAGGGTTTGCGTATATGGTTACGACGGGCGATAAGATGGTAATCAAGCCCATACTTCTTACCGATGCTGTAGAGCGTATCACTGGAGCGCACATAGTAGATAACTGCTCTGCTTCCTTTGCTGGAAACGCCCGGATTCTTGCCAGGTGTCGTGCTATAGCATCCCGCCAACGACAATAGCAGCAGAAGCGATAGCACCCTCACCATCATAGCCACAACAGTGCAAAGCCCCCAATGACCACAACCGTGACAACCATCGTTAGCAACTGAAAGTGTTTCTCAACCAAGTTACGTAGCGGTTCCCCACCCCAATGCATGATGGCAGCCTCCATATAGAAGCGCGCTGCACGTGAAAGAATGGCAGCAAGAATAAAGGGAAGAAATGCCAAATCAAAAGCACCTGCCGCAATCGTGACGATTTTAAATGGAATAGGAGAGAAACCGGCAATCACAACGAACCAGACCCCCCATTCGATGAATTTTCCCTGTACCTGATTAAAGGCATCAACAGCCTGATAGAATTCCAGAACAGGCTGCGCAATAGCAACAAACAGGAACATACCGATCAGGTAACCGATCACTGCGCCAAGTGTGGAGCCCGCCGTCGTGATGGCAGCCAAACGAAACGCATTTTGAGGGCGGCTGACAGCCATTAACAGCAATAGTACATCTGGAGGGATAGGGAATACACTCGCCTCGATCACCGCAATACAGAAAAGTGCGAGCTGTGCCTTAGGGTGGCTAGCCCAGGCAAGCGTCCAGTCGTACAAACGCCGCAGAAGTGATGGTCTCCTCTCTGTTACTACCGACTCAGTGATGACTCAACCCCTTCCAGAAGTGGAACAAAGATACACTTATCGAAATACTCTTCGTTGTAACCATGGGCTAATTTAGAACGCCTTACCAACTTGTGTGCACCCTGACTTCCCTCCGGCATCAACAATATGCCCCCAGTTTTCAACTGCTGCAACCACACTTCGGACGCAAAACCGCCAGCGGTGACTATGATTGCATCATAGGGTGCATACTCCTCCCACCCCAAGCGCCCATCTGCGCATTTAAGCATCACATTGGCATGCCTTGCCGCTCGAAGATTGTGCCGTGCTCGTTCATGTAGCTGGGCAATTCGTTCAATGCTGTAAACACGACGACAAAGACGTGAAAGAACGGCTGTCTGATAACCGCAGCCAGTACCAATCTCCAGTACCCGCTCATGACCCTTTAACTCTAAAAGCTCGCTCATGCGAGCTACCATATAAGGCTGGGAGATGGTCTGACCACTACCAATTGGCAGTGAAGCGTCCTGATAGGCACGTGATGCAAGGGCCGGATCGACAAACATATGGCGCGGCACTGTGCACATCGCTTTTAGTACCCGCTCATCACGAATACCACGTGATACAATCTGATCGGTAACCATGCGCTGACGTGGGCGCTCATAGGTGAGGCTTGCATGTAAATTCTGGCTGTGCTGCATATTGCAAGACCCCGCAAAGTGGTCGGGACGAGAGGATTCGAACCTCCGACCACACGGCCCCCAGCCGTGTGCGCTACCAGACTGCGCTACGTCCCGATAAAGTTGCTGAAGCATACTTGATTTGAGATGGATTGTAAGAGGGTTAGAATTTGTCGCACCCCTTCATTTTAAAGGAGCTTTGGTTAGTCGAGCAGCTTGTTAATTTCGATCAGTTCCTGCTTCAGTTGCCTTAGGGCTGTCTGACCATCCTTCTGCTCAACGATATCATCAAGATCACCGTTAAGAAGGCGCTTTTTTGCGCCGCGAATCGTAAAATTCAGGTCATAGAGCAAATGCTTGATCTGCAGAACGGCATAGATATCACGATGGCGGTAAAAGCGGCGGTTGCCACTCTTCTTTGCAGGCTTAATATGTTTAAATTCTGTTTCCCAGTAACGCAGTACATGTGGCTCAACACTACAGATATCGCTGACTTCACGAATGGAGAAAAATAGTTTATCCGGCAATTCGGGAACATGGACCCCAGTTCGGGCAAGTGCCTGAATAGAGCTCATTTATCACCTTCTAATAACTTATCTTTCAGCAAACGGCTTGCTCGGAAGGTCACCACAGATCGTGGTGCAATAGTAATATCGGAGCCTGTTTTAGGGTTTCTACCACGGCGCGCATGTTTCTTACGAACTATAAAGTGACCGAAACCTGAAAGCTTCACACTCTCACCCTTTTCCAACGCACAGAAAACTTCATTAAGCACGGAATCCACAATCTGAGAGGACTCTTTCTGAGTCAGGCCCACTCGCTCATGAACAGCTTTTGCAATCTCGGCTTTGGTCACGTTGTTACTCGCTCCTCGCTTTGGTTAAAATCCGCTAGAATCTACTTCTGAAGATTAGCAAAAGCCGTTGATTCGTCAAAGCTTTTATCATTGAAGCAAATCAGACTGGAACCAGAATACCCTCATGTAGCATCAACATGCGATCACATGCTTCGGCGAGCGCCTTACTGTGTGTCACCATAATCACTGCAGCCCCCTCCTCTCTACAGAGTTGCTGCAGAAGGCTAAAAACTTCTGCAGCTGTACGCTCATCAAGGTTCCCAGTTGGTTCATCTGCCAAAATAAGGCGAGGCTTTGCGGCAAGTGCCCTAGCCACTGCAACACGCTGTGCCTCACCGCCGGAAAGTCTTGCCGGCACATGTTCGGCTCGATCCGAAAGCATCAATCGCTTAAGCAACTGCATACCTCGTGCTTCAGCATCTGAAGACTCCATCCCCTGCACCAGTAACGGAAGGGTGATATTCTCAAGTGCTGTTAACTCAGGAATCAGATGATGCGCTTGGTAAACGAAGCCTATTTTACGGTTGCGTGTTGTAGCCTGATCCACCTCATCCAGATCAAGCAAAGAGTTACCCTCAAATTGGATGCTACCACTATCCGCCTCTTCCAGTGTGCCGAGGATCTGTAGCATGGTGGACTTTCCACTCCCTGACTCTCCAACTACGGCAAGAAACTCACCTTTATTCAGGCTGCAGTTAAGCCCTTTTAGTATTTCAAGTCGACCTAGGGGCGCATCAAAACCTTTGCAAAGCCCCTTCACCTCGAACAGTAGGTCACTCATATCGCAGCGCCTCAGCCGGCGGAACACTGGATGCGCGCCACGCAGGATAGAGTGTTGCTATTATTCCCATAACAAGGCTGGCTGTAACAATCACAATAACAGAGGT
>CAZFCL010000068.1:0-6447 GCA_964517705.1 uncultured Zetaproteobacteria bacterium
GCATTCCAGCTCGATAACCATCATCAATATCGTGATTATTGTAGGCGATTTCATCAGCCAAATTGCCAATCTGCGCCTCGAGTGAGGGCTGTTCATGCAGGTTGAAATGAGCCAAATCATGGTTTCGGGGAGTATCGTGCTCCGAGTGGTGCTTAACGATGCCTTCCCGAGTTTCATAACTAAGATTCAATCCCGGAAAAGCGGCGTATTTATGCTCGAGCTTTTCAACAACACGCAACGATTGGCGATTATGTTCAAAGCCGCCGTACACCTTCATTACATCATCAAGTGCATCCTGACCGGAGTGGCCAAAGGGCGTGTGGCCAAGGTCGTGCGCAAGCGCCACAGCTTCTGCCAGATCCTCATGCATGTGCATGGAGCGGCAGATTGAACGGGCAATCTGTGCCACCTCAATAGAGTGTGTTAAACGTGTACGATAGTGATCACCCTCATGGTTCACAAACACCTGTGTTTTGTATTCCAAGCGCCGAAATGCGGTGGAGTGAATAATCCGGTCACGATCGCGCTGATACGGATTTCTATATGGAGACTCTGGCTCATCATAAGCCCGGCCGCGTGAATGTTCTGCACGGCACGCATATGGTGCCAGCACCGATTCATAGGTCTGATTGGTCATGTGGCAGCAGCCAGCTCCATCATCCTCAAAGCTTCAAGTGCTGCCTCGCGCGGATTATCCGCTTGCAGAATTGGACGCCCTACAACAAGGTAATCTGACCCAGAAGCAATAGCAGATGCAGGATCTGCTACCCGCTTCTGATCCTGAGATCCCTGCCCACCCCAGCGAATCCCTGGAGTTACAGTGAGAAAATCTCTGCCACAAAGTGCCTTAATTGCAGCCGCTTCGTGCACGCTGCATACCACACCATCCAAGCCTGCAGCTTGTGCCATCTCTGCCCGCTGCAACACCACCTCTTTCGCCTGCTCTTTCGGCATCGGATCACTGGTCAGCACTGTTACCGCGATCAACTTCATATCTGGAAATTCTTTCGCCGCCGCAGCCGCAGAAGCCAACATCGCTTCACCACCACTCGCATGCACATTCACCATATCCACGCCTAGCCGGCCAGCACTCTCCACGGCCTGTGCCACAGTGTTTGGAATATCATGGAATTTCAGGTCAAGAAACAGCCTGTGCGTGCGATGCAACTCATGCACCAGTGGCGGGCCCTCAGCAACAAACAGGCGCAGTCCTACCTTCAGCCACCCAACCGCATCACCAACCGCATCACGTTTGGCCAGTGCCTCTTCCCGGCTCTGGACATCAAGTGCCACCATCAGACGATCAGATATCTTCCACTCAACCATCAAACCTTCTCCTCACTCTTCGGGTGTAGTGTTCCCCAGGCATGGCACTGCGGGCACTGCCAGCGTACCTCGACCACTTCAACACCACACTGTTCACAGGTGTAGTTCTTTGCTGTTTTTCGCCACACCTTGGCAAAACGAGCATGTGCATCTGACTCATTCCCAAGCACTGCGCTTAAACGCAAAGACTGGCGCAGAGAGCCGGGGCTAAACCCAAGCTCTAAACAAAGCTGATTCGCCTCCTCCAGCGACCTCGCATGCACCACGTGTTCCAGCCAGCTCAGTGCCAATTCAGCATCTCGCTGCCGCTGCCAATAGCCGTGCAGTAGCTCAACCGCTCTATTGCTGTAAAAATCGTTATACTTAAGCAGTAGTGGAATCACCAAAGAGAAGTGCTCACGCGAATGCTCATATAGCGCCGCAATGCCGCTAACTGCCTTGTCCCCATCATTTTCACGCAGTGCAATTTCAATTTCAGTAATGCGTGCTGGTGCACATGGTGGATCAAGCTCAAGTGCTTTTGAGGCATAGCCAGAAGCACCTTCAAAATCACTTTCAGAGCAGCTCTTCTGCGCCACTTCGGCAAAGAGATAAGCACGGTGCGAGCTATAAGATTCATCACGTACCCGTTCAAGCCGTGAAAGAAGCTCCTCAGCAAGTAGCCACTCACTACTCTGCTCCCTAATCCTGAGACTAGCTTCAAGTGCGCCAGCGTGATCAGAGCGGATATCCAGTGCTTTCTGATACTGTATCAGTGCACGATCCAGAAGCCCCCCTGTCTGGAAGTCCAGAGCAAGTGCCACATGTGCTTGCAGGTGCATTGATTGGGGGAGATCCGGGCGCGCGAGGAGGTTTTGGTGAATTCGCACGGCACGGCCAATCTCCCCTTTTGATCGAAACATCTCCCCCAGTGCCATATAAACATCAGCAGCCTCGGAACGCAGACGGGCCACCTGAACCATCTCCTGCAGGGCTCGATCAGGCTCATCGGAAAGAAGGTAGTTGATACCACGAAGAAGCGGGGAAATACGCTCGTCCTCTTCCTGCTTTGGTAACTGCTCCTCTTGCATCGGTCGCAACAGCAGCGCCACCAGAACAACCAGTGCAATGGCAGTAATTGCCAGAAGAAGTGTGTTCATACGTCGTCTTGTAGCGGAATATTCCGCAGGTTATCCACTTCCTTCTGAAGGCGCTCATTCTCCTCTCTAAGAAAGGTAATCTCCTGTTTGTGTTTACGCCGTGAGAATGACAGCGCCAGCATGCCTCCAAAAAAGCCGAGAAGAAAAGCGAAAAATACGGGGATATAGAGAGGAAATGCAGCACTGCTAACGCCGAGGAAATGAACCTGAACCTCTGTCAGGTTTGCCATAGCGAACATCGTTGCAAACGATGTCAGCACAATTACCAACAGTACATTGATCCAGTTGATAGAGCTAAAAACGTTCATGTTGAAGGTGCTCCTCAGGAGCTGCTGCCCACCCGCTCACGCAATGCTTTGCCCGGTTTGAAGTGGGGGACGGCCTTTTCCGGCACCATCACTGCATCGCCTGTCTTTGGATTCCTACCAACTCGGGCATTACGCTGCTTTGTGATAAAGCTGCCAAAACCTCTGAGCTCCACATGCCCACCATCACCCAGAGCATCGCCAATCACCAACAGAATGGTGTTAACAACAACCTCAGCCTCGCGGCGTGTAATACCACCATGCTTCTCAGCAACAATCTCTACCAGTTCTGACTTTGTCATCATACCCTCCAAGCAAGCCCCTTAGCATAGGAAAACAGTACTATTTCGCAAGTTTCCCGCTTTGGCCCACCTACTTCTTTGAGGCTTTGTTCCCCAATAGTTTCTTCTGTAGCTCCAGCGCAAGTGCCGAAGGTCCTGCCTCTTTGGCTGTCTGTTGCGAGTAACTACGAACCGCATTGCGCTCTTCATCACGTAGCTGCTGACGAATCGAAAGCTCTACCTGCCTACGCTTACGATTTACCTCAGTGATCTTCGCTTCAACCTCGGCCCCCTCTTTCAACTCCTCAAAATCACGTGGAATTTCTCGTTTGGAGAGGAAGGCATGAACACCTTTCGTCAACTCAACCACAGCACCGGAAGGCTTCATCTCAGACACCTTGCCATTCACACTGTCGCCACGCTTCACATTTTCGAGGAATACCTCAAACGGATCGCCGGAAAGCTGCTTGATACCCAGTGAGATACGCTGTTTATCAATATCCACGCCCAACACTACACACTCCACCTGCTGCCCCTTCTTATACTCGGCCAACAACTTGGCGCCTGGCTCCTCCCATGAAAGATTCTCCATATGCACCAGCCCGTCCAGATCATCTCCCACCGGCACAAAGAAGCCAAAATCCGTAATATTTTTGACCTTGCCCTCTACGCGTGAACCTGTTGGGTGATCAGCAAGCCACTTCTGCCAAGGGTTCTCACTGACTGCTTTCAGGCTCAGACGGATACGACGATCTTCCGCCTCTACCTCAAGCACGGAAACATCAACAACATCGCCCTCAGACAATACTTGTGCAGGCTTCACATCTCTTTTGGTCCAACTAAGTTCAGAACGGTGGATCATACCTTCAACACCGGGCTCAAGCTCAACCACAGCGCCAAAATCAAGAAGTCGGCGAATCGTGCCCGTTAAGCGCATACCTGCCTCGTAAGTATTTGCCACATTCTCCCACGGATCAGCCTGCAGCGCCTTCATTGAGACAGATACCTTACCCGTTTCCGGGTTCACCTTCACAATCTCAACCGTCACGCTCTGATCTACCGAAAGCATTTCTGATGGCTTCTTGATGCGGCGCCAGGAAATATCGGAAACATGTAGTAGTGCATCCACGCCACCCAGATCCACAAAGGCTCCGAAATCGGCCATGCGGCGCACGACACCGGAAACCTTATCCCCAACTGCGTGTACCTCGAAGAATTTGGCACGCTCCTTCGCCCGCTCGCCCGCCAGCGGCTTCTTACGCGAAACCACAATATTTTCCGGCCTGCGGCGTGCTTCAAGAATAGCCACTTTACATGGCTGACCAATCAGATCTTCAGACTTCACATGTGTGCTGGTATCTGCTTCAGAGCGTGGCATGAATGCAGAGAGCCCATTCAGACTTACCCGGAAACCGCCCTTCACTTCGGAGGTAACTACCGCATCAACTGTTGTATCACTCTCAATCGCAGACTCAATCGCCAACCACGACTCATCTCTCTTCGCTGCAAGTACAGAAAGCTTGATGCCACCTCGGCCACCTGCTGACTGCACCATGGCATGTACCGAGCTACCCATTGCAGGTGTTTCCAGGCCGGCTTCTGTAAACTCAGCCAGCGGGATCGAACCCTCCGCCTTGGCTCCTACATCAATAACAACAGCATCAGAGCTAACGCTTACTACCATACCATCGATCATCTGACCGCGGCGTATCTCTGTCTGCTCTTTCAGTGACGCCTCAAATAGTTGCTGGAAAGACTCCTCTTCCGCACCTGTAGCCTCTATCTCTTTTGCATCATCTGCTTTCACATCATCCAGCTTTTCGGCTTCACTCATTTCGCTATCCATCCTAAGTTCAGTTCTCGCGAACTGTTATTCAGTTTTGTGTTTAATTTTCTGTGCACAACGCATCGATCAAGCCCCGCCGCTCCAGAACCCCAAGCATTCGTTCCACCACATCACCTGCCCGCATGGTGGTTGAGTCGATGGCAATTGCATCCGCTGCTTTGGTAAGTGGAGCATGCTGACGCTCCTGGTCACGTTGGTCACGCATTTTAAGTTCGTCAACCACTGCATCCAGAGAGCTGCCACCTTGCTCTTTTAACTGAATCCAGCGCCGTCTGGCACGTTCACGGACAGATGCGGTAAGAAAAAACTTAGCCTGCGCATTGGGCAGTACAACTGTACCGATATCGCGCCCATCCACCACACAGCCGGACTTGGCAATTTTGCGCTGCAGACCCAATAGCTTCTCCCGCACCTTGGGCTCTGATGCCACCTGCGATGCCGCAGCACCCGCTGCCTCACTACGAAGCCTGTCTGACCACTCCTCACCATCAAAAGAGATGCCATCTGCTGTCCACATGACTTGATCCAGCATCTCGCCTGCCAGAGCAGCCAGAGCATCACTATCATCCAGTGCAACTGCACGGTTCAGTGCCAGGCTACCCGTCAAGCGGTAGAGCAGACCGGTATCAAGTACGGCAAGCCCAACCTCTTCCGCCAACATTTTGGCCACTGTGCCCTTGCCAGAGCCTGAAGGCCCATCGATTGCGACTTGTAAACCCGGCGCCGACTGCCATCGCCTCATGCTTCGGCCTCATCCTGCCAACGAACATTCATGCCAATACTTTGGGCTAGCGGCACAAAGTTCGGAAAACTGGTCGCAATCGAAGCGGCATTGTGAATGTGTATCTCACCATCAGCACACTGTGCTGCTACCGCCATCGCCATAGCAATGCGGTGGTCTCCTAAAGCATCCACCACAGCCGCACCTGCAAGCCTATCAACACCGCGAATGACTGCCCCATCCGCCTTCTCTTCAACATCTGCACCTGCAGCATGCAGAGCAGCAGCCATAGCACTGATGCGGTCGGACTCCTTGACTCGCAACTCTTCGGCTTCCGAAAGCACAAACTCACCACTGGCCAGTGATGCTGCGGCAAAGATCACCGGAAATTCATCAATTGCATCTGGCACATCATCTGGATTCACGGACATGCCATGCAGTCCAACCGCCCTGACACGTATGTCAGCTACAGGCTCATCACCGACAGCCGATAGATTTTCCAAACCGAGTTCCGCCCCCATATCGACCATTACCCGGCGCCAACCATCACGACGCGGATTAATACCGATCGATTTCAAGGTGATATCAGACCCTGTGACAAGGCTTGCCGCCACTGCAAAAAAGCAGGCTGAAGATGGATCAGCCGGAATAGCAACCGCACCTTCAGGTGCGGTTAAACGATTGGTTGACTGGAGTGAGATAGTACCATCTTCCGCCACACCCAGAGGCTGACCAAAGAGTGGTAGCATACGCTCTGTATGATCACGTGTCGGCTTTGGCTCATTCACTCTGGTAACACCATCGGCATAGAGACCTGCTAACAACACAC
>CAZFCL010000069.1:0-6298 GCA_964517705.1 uncultured Zetaproteobacteria bacterium
GCCTTTCAGGTTCTCCAGGCAGTCGATAGCAGCAAGCTTGTAGCACTCTGCCAATGTTGGGTAGTTAAACACATTGGTTGCCAGATCATGAACGGTGCCGCCAAAATGCATCAGTAACTGGCCGGTATGGATTAGCTCACTGGCATGCTCGCCCGCAATATGAACTCCGAGCAGTTTGCGAGAATCGGCAGCAACAATCAGCTTCACTAGTCCAATCGTGTCGCCAATAATCTGCCCACGCGCGCTCTCTTTGAAGTAGCCACGACCCACCACATAATCGAGACCTTTCCGCTTCACCTCTTTCTCAGTCATACCAACCCAGGATATCTCAGGAATGGCATAAATTGCCATTGGAAGGTGCTCCAGTATGCTATGTGTTTCACCTGTAAAGGCATGCACCACTGCAGCCCGCCCCTGCTCCATACCGGTTGATGCCAATGCTGGTCTGCCAATCAGATCACCCACAGCGTAGATGTGTGGAATACTTGTCTGGAACTCGTTGTTCACAGCAATCCACCCCTCATCAAGGGTGAGGCCAACCTTCTCTGTATTCAGGCTCTGTGAATTTGGCTCACGGCCAAGCGCATAGAGCACCGCTTCTGAGTAGAGCTTTTTGCCTGACTCCAGCTGAGTCACAGTGCGGCCCTCTTCACGGCTAATTGTGGCCACCCGCTCTCTCATATGCAGTTGAACGCCCATATGCTCAAAAGACTCTGTCAGCACGCCCACCACATCTTCACTCAGGTAGGAGAGCAACTGCTCATGTGAGTCGACAACACTGACCTCAACACCAAGAGCGGCAAAGATAGAGACAAACTCGCAAGCAATAACGCCGCCACCGACCACAAGCAGACTTTTCGGCAGTTTCTTAAGTTTCAGAATTGAGGTGGAATCGAGCACCGTCTGTTTGTCGAATGGGATGTCGGAAGGGCGGCGAGGCCGAGAGCCTGTGGCCAGCATAATGACGTCAGCGGTCAATTTTTTTGAACCACCGGAGGTATCATTGATCTCCAGTGTATGCGGATCAACGAATGAGGCCTCCCCTGGGATCACTGCCACGCCAGATTTAAGAAGGCGCTTAACAATGACCGACTCCTGCTGGGCAATCACCGCCTCTTTACGCCGTATCGCATCAGCCAACAGGCCAGTGGTAGAGAGAGGGCCAGAGGATATACGCATGCCGCGGTCAGTGCGTGATGCCAGATAGGCTGCCTCGCGCAGTGCTTTGCTTGGAATGGTTCCAGTCTGCAGACCAGCGCCACCGATGCTTGGCTTACGCTCGACGATGGCGGCCTTTTTTCCCATGCGGGCTGCCTTCCATGCAGCATGTTGTCCGGCGGGTCCGGATCCGACAATCAGGATGTCATAGTCCATCACTTACTCCTGTACGGTAATAGTCAGAAATATGCGGCTACCGGTAGTGAAGAATTTACTTCATCGGCTGGAATTCCGATGGCTCCTGCTCTGCCATGTGCTCGTATGTAGCCCAGCGAAGATCAACCGATTCCTGCGCCAATTTCATCAAGCGCTCTGCCTCTTCTGGATGGCTACGCTGCAAATTCTTATAGCGCATTTCGGTATAGGCATAATCCTTGACCTTCATCGTCGGTGTTGGCGAATCAAGTACAAATGGTTTTTTACCAGCCTGACGCAACATCGGGTTATAGCGAATCAATGGCCAGTAGCCGGAGGCAACTGCCATATCCTGTTGATGCAGACCCTTTGTCATGTCGATGCCATGTGCAATACAGTGGCTGTATGCAAGAATGATGGATGGCCCTGGATAGTCTTCTGCTTCACGCATCGCCAGTAGTGTCTGCTGCGGATTTGCTCCCATCGCAACACGAGCAACATAAACATTACCGTAGGAGATCGCCTGAAGTGCCAAATCTTTCTTGCCAACTGGCTTGCCAGCAGAGGCAAATTTAGCAGTTGCGCCAATCGGTGTTGATTTGGATGCCTGACCACCGGTATTGGAGTAAACCTCTGTGTCGAGCACCAATACATTGATATTTCGACCAGATGCCAAGGCATGATCAAGGCCGGATGAGCCAATATCGTAGGCCCAGCCATCACCACCGATCAGCCAGACGCTACGACGGACCAAGTGGTCAACAATCGTTAGCAGATTCTTGGCACGCGGATCATCAAGACCTTCGAGCACCAGTTTCAGCTGCTCAACCCGCTTGCGCTGGTGTGTAACTTCCGAGCCGATGGTTTGATCTGCATTGAGCAACTCATCAAGGAACTGTGCGTCTAGGTATTCAGACATTCCCTTGAGCTGCTGCTTGGCCATATGTGTGTGGTGATCTGAAGCAATACGCATACCCAGGCCAAATTCAGCATTATCTTCAAACAGTGAGTTGGACCACGCAGGGCCACGACCATCCTTATTTGCTGTCCATGGTGTCGCAGGCAGGTTGCCGCCATAGATAGAAGAACAACCCGTAGCATTGGCAACCAGCAGACGTGGCCCGAAAAGCTGGGTCAACAAACGTACATATGGTGTTTCACCACAACCTGCACATGCACCGGAGAATTCAAACAGCGGCTCAAGAAACTGCGTGCCGCGTACAGATGAATAGTCGATGGTAGCACGATCATTCACCGGAATGGTTTCAAAAAACTCGATGTCCTTGCGCCCCTGATCCATGAGTGGTGCTTTGGACGTCATATTGATCGCCTTGCGAGTTTTGCTCTCATCTGCAAGGTCGTAGGCTGGGCATGCGTTCACACACATCTCACAGCCAGTGCAGTCCTCAAGATAAATTTCCAGCGTATAACGAGTTTCCGGGAAGCCGCGGGCAGATACCGGTGCAGAAGGGAACCCTTCGTGTGCGCCTTCCAGGTGATCTTCATGGTAAAACTTGGCGCGAATCACGCTATGCGGACAAACAAAGCTACAATTACCGCACTGAATGCAGATATCCGGTTCCCACTTTGGCACAAAGTCGGAGATATTGCGCTTCTCCCATTGTGAGGAGCCGGACGGGTAAGTTCCGTCCACCGGAATCATGGATACCGGCAAATCATCGCCCTTACCAGCCAGCATGGGAGAGATCACATCTTGGATAAACTCAGGTGCCTCTACCGA
The DNA here is from genome assembly GCA_964517705.1 of uncultured Zetaproteobacteria bacterium. GTDB lineage: Bacteria > Pseudomonadota > Zetaproteobacteria > Mariprofundales > Mariprofundaceae > Mariprofundus. The sequence goes on from CAZFCL010000069.1 coordinate 3,095, forward strand.
CACCATCAGATCCATGTCACGGTGACTGCTCACCTTCTTCGAAACATCCACTTTGTGTAGGTGATCAAGTGCTGCATCTACCGCTTTAAAGTTCTGCTCCACCACATCCATGCCCTTGCGAGCATAGGTCTTCTCAATGGCTACCTTAATCTGTGCAATCGCCTCATCACGTGGTAACACACCGGAAAGGGCAAAGAAGCAGGTCTGCATAATGGTGTTGATACGGCGCCCCATACCAGCATTACGCGCAACGGTGGAGGCATCAATCACGTAAAAATCAATCTGCTTATCAATAATGGTCTGCTGCACCTGTTTCGGCATCTCATCCCACACCTGATCAGCCGGTGTTGCGCTATTAAGCAAGAACACAGCGCCCTCTGCTGCATTGTCCAGCATCTCCACTTGGGAAATAAAGGAGGACTTGTGACAGGCAATAAAGTTAGCCGAATCAACAAGGTAAGGTGCGCGGATCAGATCGGGGCCAAAGCGTAGGTGTGACACGGTCTGTGAACCCGCCTTTTTGGAATCATACACGAAATAGCCCTGACAGTTCAGATCGGTATTTTCACCGATAATCTTAATGCTGTTCTTATTGGCCGAAACAGTGCCGTCGGAACCGAGGCCGTAGAACAGCGCTCGTGTCACACTACCCGACTCAATATTGAAGCTCTTGTCGTAAGTAATACTGGTATGTGTTACATCATCGTTAATACCAACGGTAAAACTGTTTTTCGGATTCTCTTTGGCAAGTTCGTCAAAGACCGCTTTGGCCATCGCTGGCGTAAACTCCTTAGAAGAGAGGCCATAGCGACCACCAATCACCTTCGGCAGCCCCGCCAGCTCACCCAACATCACCGACTCGGAGAGCGATGCCATCACATCCTGATAGAGCGGCTCACCACATGCGCCCAGCTCTTTGGTGCGATCAAGTACAGCTATCTTCTTCGTTGTCTCTGGAAGTGCGGCCATTAAATGTTCGCGACTGAACGGGCGGAAGAGGCGCACATTCACAACACCAAATTTACCCCCCTCTGCATTAAGAACCTTGATCGTCTCTTCAACTGTCTCGACACCAGACCCCATCATCACAATGACATGTTCGGCATCATCCGTACCATAATAGTCGAACAGCTTATACTGGCGGCCAGTTAGCCCTGCAAACTGATCCATCGTCTCCTGTACAATGCCTGGCACGGCGTTATAGAACTGGTTCGCACTTTCACGACCCTGAAAGTAAACATCTGGATTTTGTGCGGTACCGCGGATAAATGGATTATCCGGATTCAGCGCACGGCTACGGTGGGCATAGACCAACTCATCATCAATCATCGCCCTGATCTGATCATCGGATATCAAGCTGATCTTATTGATTTCATGTGAAGTCCGGAACCCATCGAAAAAGTTCATGAATGGTATGCGTGCTTTTAAGGTGGCTGCATGTGAAATCAGTGCTGTATCATGTGCTTCCTGTACCGATGCAGAAGAGATAATAGCGAAACCGGTAGAGCGGGCTGCCATCACATCCTGATGATCGCCAAAGATGGAGAGTGCCTGCGTAGCCAATGAGCGGGCCGCAACATGGAATACTGTCGAAGTAAGTTCGCCAGCAATTTTGTACATGTTGGGAATCATCAGCAACAAGCCCTGCGATGCGGTAAATGTCGTGGTCAGGGCGCCAGTCTGAAGTGCGCCGTGTGCAGTGCCTGCCGCACCGCCCTCGGACTGCATTTCGATTACATCAGGCACTTCTCCCCAGATGTTTGTTTTCCCCTGTGCCGACCACTCATCACACTGCTCAGCCATATCGGAGGATGGCGTGATCGGGTAAATTGAGCACACCTCGCTTACACGATATGCAACATGGGCAACACCACTGCCGCCATCGAAGGTAACCTGTTTTGCCTTGCTCTTCTGAGTCATCGCTTTATCGCCCATCCTTTATTCTTGCCCTGTTCCTGCAGCATTCTCCGGAACCATCTCAATAGCGTGGCACGGGCACTGCTCATAGCAGGCAGCACAACCGGTACATTTATCGTAGTCATAGAGGTAACGCTTGCCTTTACCTAACTTGATAATCGCATCTTCCGGGCAGGAGCCGTAGCACCCATCACACTCAAAGCAGTTGCCGCAGGAGAGGCAGCGCTTGGCTTCAAACTTCGCTTCACCCTCACTATAGCCTTGCAAAATCTCTTCAAAACCACCCAGTCGCTCACTGGGTGAAAGTTCGCCCTGTGTGCGTTTCGGTGCTTCGGTACTATACCAGAGCTGTAGCTTCTCATGATCGACAATTGGGTGTTTAGCAGCCGGCTTATAGGCCTCACCACGCAGCCACGCATCAATATAGCGCGCCGCCTTTTTGCCGTGCCCAGTTGCAATCGTCACAGAGCGCTCAGAAGGAACCATATCACCACCGGCAAATACACCTTCAGCACCGGTCATCATATTGGAGCCCACAAGCACTGTGCCGTCCCAGTTAAACTCGATCCCCTCAACCTGCTTCAGGAAGCCGGTATCGGTATCCTGGCCCACTGCCATAATCAGCGCATCGGCTTCCAGCTTTTCGGTCTTTCCGGTCGGCTGTGGACGGCCATTTTCGTCCAGCTCCATCACTTCGACAGTCATGGTGGTATCGTCGATCTCTTTGATGGTGCGTAGCCAGTTGATCTTCACGCCCTCCTCAATGGCCTCATCAGCCTCAAAATCATGCGCTGGCATATTGTCACGATCACGGCGATAGATAATCACCGCCTCTTCAGCACCAAGGCGCTTGGCAGTACGAGCTGCATCCATCGCTGTATTACCACCACCATAGATGGCAACACGACGCCCCAACTGAAGATCCTCGCCATTTTCCACGCTCTTTAAAAAGCTCACAGCATCAAGCATCTTGCGTGCATCACGGCTTGGAATATCGATGTTTTTACTCAGGTGAGCCCCGACTGCGATAAACACCGCATCGAAATTCCCCTCGGCCTTCTCTTTCTCAATATCTTCTACGCGATGGTTAAGCGTGATTTTTGCCCCCATATCGACAACACGCTGAATCTCCTGGTTGAGCTCCTCACGCGGCATACGGTAAGCAGGAATGCCAAAGTGGATCATGCCGCCAGCCACAGGTCCTGCCTCACGAATCTCCACTTCATGCCCCAAGCGAATTAAATGATAAGCAGCCGAGAGCCCAGAAGGGCCAGCACCAACAATTAG
>CAZFCL010000070.1:0-1865 GCA_964517705.1 uncultured Zetaproteobacteria bacterium
GTTATTGGTACTGATCCGCAGCAGTATACGATCCTGCTCGGCATCATAATTGGCGCTGATCTGTTTTAGGCCTGTTTGAGACAATATATCCCCCTTTTTTAGAGCCTTAGCGCCAAGGTCTGGGCTTGATACCAGGCGCACCCAAACCGTACTGAATATCATATTGGATTTCAACTGCTCTTCCTGCCTATTAGTGCTGTAGAATCAAGCAGTTCCCGTTAGGTTGGGCTGATCAAGAATACTATTTTTTTTACCCTCTCTGTAGCACTGTTTTTGTCCATTTCGAGGGGTATAGTTGGCACTGTTTTTGTTCGCATTGAATTGTGTTGACGGTTGAGTGGGCAGCAACTATATTTCAATCCAAATTGGAATTTTCATAGCTATAGGGATTTTCAGCGAAAGAGACCATGGGAGTGGACTATGAGTAAAGCATCACTGGCAAAGAGCAGCGCTAGGCACTGGCGCCGGAAGAATCAGGGCAAAGTGGCAGAGCGCCCCGACTTCAGGCATGTATTGGCCAGCGGTTGCGGATCGGTTGCTCTTGGCTCTGCCTACGCTGTAGTGGCATCAGGTATGCTTCTGGCGCCTTCGGGCGTAATGGCGGCAACTTCCACGCTGACAGATACCGCAGGGGCAGTGACAGGGTTGCCTCAAACGCCAACCACTTCGGTGGATTCAGATACTGGCGGTGCGATTAGCTACGCGATTATGAATGGCACAACAAACCGTCTGGATCTTGGTACCGTGGGCAAGGCGGTTATTGGCTGGAACAAGTTTGATGTCACTTCAGGAATGAAGCTTCAAATTATTAACAATAGCAGTGCCTTCACCGTTCTGAATAAGGTCACGGGAGCATCGGCGACTTCAATTGCTGGAACAATCGATACATTGGGTTCTAGCGGCGCAAACGTAATTATCGTGAACCCGAATGGTATCACGGTGGCAAACACAGCCTCCATTCTTGCCACAAATCTGATGCTCTCTACGCAGGAAACTACGACTACAGCTTCCGCTGGCTTGGATGTGACACAGGCAAACTTTGGCTTGCAGTTGAGTGCTGGTGCGGGTACGGGTGCTTTAGTCTGGCAGGATAATGAAACCTTCACTGGTGACCTGGTACTTGTATCGGATGGTGCGTTGACGATCAATAATGCGTCGGCGGCGGGCAATCTTGCAGCGGATAATATTACCCTGACAACAGACGGTGGCGCCATTACTGCGAATAGCAACACGACGCTTGCGCCCACCACATCATTGACCATTACCTCCGGTAACGGAAATGTAGATGTGAAGACAGCTGCTACTGCACTGAAAGATATCAATGCGGGCACGGGCTCTGTCACCATTACCGCATCAGGTGCGCTAACCCAAAGTGCAAGCACCTCAATCACCGGTGGTTCAGTTACATTGAAGACAGATAGCGCACTGGGTACTTCTGTGGCGCCAATCGCTTTGAATGCAACCTCTGTAGATGTTTATGGTACAGCGGGTACGGGCAATGCGACGACTGCTGAGATCAATCTGCAGGCAGATTCAGCGCTGCAGATTGGTGAGGTGAATGCGGGTGCGGCGACAGTACGAATTTCCGGTACGGGTGCTGTAACTGATAAAGATGCTGGAGCCACCAACAACATTACTACGAATGCCTTAGTTATTACTAATAGCAACGCTGTGGGAGCTAGTGGCGATACTGTTGAGGTAACTAGCTCGGGAACCATGCAGGCGACAGGTGCTGGTGATGTTTACGTCAGTAATACAGGGGCGCTTTCTGTTCAGGTATCCGACGCTGGCGTGCTGTCGGTAGATTCTACTGGCGGCATTACCCTGGCTGGTAATGTTACTACTACGGGCACACAGGCCTATGG
>CAZFCL010000070.1:1965-4298 GCA_964517705.1 uncultured Zetaproteobacteria bacterium
TCTGGCGATTACTACCAGTGGTGCGGGTGATCTCACCTTTACAGATGCGAATGCACTGACCATTGGCACAGTAGATGGTGTGACCGGTGTTGTTGCTAATGCTGGAGATATTTCAATTTCCACAACGGCTGGTGCAGTTACACTCTCCAATGCGATTACTTCTGGGGCAAAAACTGACTCTCAAACGGTAACAATTACTGCTGGCGGCACATCAAAAAATATTACCTTCGATACTGCTAATGCCCATATCACTGCTGATACGGTGGTACTAAATGCAGCGTCAGATAGCATCTTGAACTCTGGCAATACCAACTCGTCTATTAAAGCCGACAAAATTACACTAAACAGTTCTATAGTAGGTGCGAGTGGTGCTGCAGTGAATATTGACTGGGATACCCTTGATGCTGCTGCATCACTAAATATCAGCAGTGTTACTGGTGGGCTATACCTTGATAATGATGCCGTATCCAATGCTCAAGAAATGGTGTATACCAACAACGATATTTCGGCACCAGAGCCATCGGTTGCGTCAGCATTTGCGTATTCAGATGCTACCGCTCCAACCATGGTGTGGGGAGATATCAATGCGCTTGATGAAAAACTTGGTTTAGGGTTTGATGCCGTAAATACAATTGCTAGGTATATGGCAAACATCATTGATGGCTCAGATACTTTGGGTAGTACGCACACCACCTTCCTAACCAATTCGTCGAGCACATCAGGATTGCATCTGGTTGGGCTTGATGCGGGTCTGGATGCAATCAGTGACATTACCTGGAGTGCGGCAGATACGTTAAGTGGAGCAACATTGGTTGCCTCCAAGCTTGATAACAGCACAATTACCGATCTGGTTGCAACCACAGCGGACATTAACGGTGGTACGATTGACGGTACTGTGATTGGTGGTGCTAGTGCAGCAGCGATCACAGGTACGACTGTTACAGCTGGCAGCCTGATATCTGACAGCCTGACCTCTGAGACTACAAATGGTGACCTGACTCTGGGTGGTAATGGTACAGGCAATGTCATTACAGGTGGTGACAGTATTAGTACAGGAGGTGGTAACATTGCTGCAGCAGGTGGCAACATCTCAGGTGTAGGTACACTGACTGCCACCACAGGTAACATTACGACTGTTAACGCAACAGACGTAGATGCGAGCAACAGTCTGGCGGCTGGCACCATGACTCTGAGTGGCGGTAGCATTGTAGACACATCAGGTGCGATCGACTTCGGTAATGAGAATCTCTCTACAACTGGCACCCTGAGTGCAGGCAACACCACAGTAGGCACACTTGATGCGAGCGGTCTTGCCAGCCTTGATGGCGGTGTTGATGTAGATGGTGTCTTCGCGGTAGCTGGCGGTGGCACAGGTGCTGTAACTACAACTGGTGATATCACTGTCACAGATGCAACGCTGAAGGTTGTTGATACTCAGGGAGCTGCTGCTGATGAGACCAGCTTCCAGGTAGTAGCTGATGGAGCGACCACTACTACAAGTGCTGCGACCACTGCTACAAACTTGGTAGCGACCACAGCAGATATTAACGGCGGTAACATTGACGGTACGACTATTGCGACCTCTGACATCACAGTTGGAGCTGGCAAGACTCTGGATGTTAGCGCAGGCACACTAACCCTGGCAGCAGGTCAGGTAGCAGCTGATAGGGTAGGCGCAGGCACATTTGATGCTGGCACTTACAGCTTCAATGGCTCTACCATCTCTGACCTTGGCACAGTAACTACGGCCAACATTGATGGTGGTACGATTGACGGTACTGTGATTGGTGGTGCTAGTGCAGCAGCGATCACAGGTACGACTGTTACAGGTACCAGCCTCACAGATGGCACAGCGACCATGACTGGTGGCACTCTGTCAGCAGCGACTTTGGCCGCTAATGTTAAAGTTGGTACGGGTAATGACACCACAGTTGGCAATCTTGATACTGTATTTGCAGGCACAGCAGCGACTGGCCTGACCGGTATTACCTCAAGCGGTACGATTGCTTTGAATGGTACGACTACAGCAGCTGATCTGACAGCTACTACGGCATCGATTCAGGCTGGTACAATTGATTCTGATGTTTTATTGACGAATGCAGCAGCTGGCACACAAACAGTTTCAGCAACGATTGCAGAGCTGGATAAGAACACAGGCTCACTGACTACAGTTACGAACCAGGGTGCTTCATCTGCAACCAGCCTGACTACGTCTACACTGGATGGCTCTACAGCGACAGCTGTTAACGCAACAACTGTTAACGCTGCTACTCTGAACGCGACAGGCTTGTCCTCACTTGATGGCGGTATTGCGGTATCTGACGGTGCGACAG
>CAZFCL010000070.1:4398-6286 GCA_964517705.1 uncultured Zetaproteobacteria bacterium
ACAGTTGCGGCAACTACAGGTAACACTGTAGCTGGCACACTGAATGCTGGTGCAGCGACACTTGATAGCGCATCGGTAACCAACAATGCGACAGTAGGTGGCACCCTTGGTGTAACTGGAGCGACCACCACAGCTGGTATCACTAACACAGGTGATATTACGAACTCTGGTGACGTTTCATCTGCAACCTTGCAGACCAGTGGCACAGCTACGCTGAATGATCTGAACGTAACCACGAACATTGATACAGCGACGCTTGCGACTACAGGTGCTGCAACGGTAGGTGACACCCTTGGTGTAACAGGTGCGACCACACTGAGCAGCACATTGAGTGCTGGTGCTTCCACTCTTGGAGCGACAGGTATTACAGGCGGTCTGACAGCTGATACAGCGACAGTTAATGGTGCACTGACAGCGACAGGCTTGTCCTCACTTGATGGCGGTATTGCGGTATCTGACGGTGCGACAGGTGATGCGTTCACAGTTGCGGCAACTACAGGTAACACTGTAGCTGGCACACTGAATGCTGGTGCAGTAGTCGGAACCAGTGTAGGTAATGGTACGAATACAATCGCTGGAAATGCAACTGACATTGCAGCTGAGACCACACGTGCAACAACGGCTGAGACAGCGAACGCTGATGCGATTGCAGCTGAGACCACACGTGCAACAGCGGCTGAGGGTGTAAATGCCACAAACATTGCGGCGAATGCAACTGACATTGCAGCTGAGACCACACGTGCGACAGCGGCTGAGGGTGTAAATGCCACAAATATCGCAAATATTACAAATGGCACCACGGATCTTGTTAACGCCACAGTAGGGGCTGTAACACTGGGTGCGGTTAGTAATACGGCCACATTGGCTAATAATAAGGCTGATGCCACAGCGGCATATACAACAGCTGCTGGTGGTGCGATTGATGCTACCGGCACAAATATTGGCAATGTGGCACTGTTGTCAGCGGTTGACGCAAGCGCAGCCCAGGCGAATGCGACAACAGTTGGCCAACTTGGAGCAGATTCAACGACAGGTAATGTCTTCCTGAACTTCTTCAATAAGCTGTTTGGACTATAAAAGTAAGTAGAAAATAAATTAAAAAGGAGTGGCCTATGGGAGAGCGGTTATGCTCTCCTGAGGGGTCTTGGATTTATATAAATGGAACTAGGAATGTATAAAAACGTGAAGGTACTGGATAAAAATGAGGATGCTTCTTTGCGCATCAAGGAGCTTAACAATTGTGAGTTTGCAAAGAACCTTAGGGACTGCGCCATCACAATTGATGAGTTTTATGAGTGCTGTAAATCACAACCTATCGTGTTCGCAAAAAATGAAGAGGGCGAGTATTTTTCACTGGCGATTATGGGTATTGAAGAGGGAACCAACCTTTTCGTAGATGCCGATGATTTTTCGTGGCAGAAGAATGAGTACCTCCCAGCTTTTGTGCGGCGCTACCCTTTTGTGTTTGCGGAAGGAGCTGATGGTACGTTGGCCCTTGCTGTTGATATGGACTCAAAGGCCGTCAATAAGAAATCAGGGGAAGCGCTTTTCGATAAAGAGAGTCAGGAGCCGACTGAGTATACTCAATCAGTGATGAATTTCCTGGAAGAGTATCAGGTAAGTCATAACAGGACGAAAGAGATGGTGAAAGCACTGGACGATCTTGAGTTGCTTGAAGATGCCACGGCTGAAATTAACTTAAGTGGATCCAGCTACTCATTCACTGGGTTTTTGCGGGTGAATGAAGAGCGTCTGAATGAGTTAGACGACGAAGCAACATTGTCCCTGGTTCGTAGTGGTTACTATAAGCTGGTGCTGGCCCATTTGCTTTCTCTGAAGAACTTTGCCCGCAGGTTGAACCTCTAACTAAGGCTTAGTAGGGTTGATA
>CAZFCL010000071.1:0-6217 GCA_964517705.1 uncultured Zetaproteobacteria bacterium
GCATATGGGTAAAGTCGGCATTAAGTTGACCACACTTTCTCAGGAGCAGGCCGACTACATCGGCGTGCCGGTAGAGGGGCCATACAAGCCGGGCCACTATCGCTATTAAGATCTCCATGATGCGAAGGTTGCTGGTGGTGGCATGCATGCTGCCACTGGCCGCCTTGGCAGATGATGGGCTATCTATCGATGCCCGTTTTGATTTGACGGGTGACAATATTGTTGATGCCTCAGACTGGAAGAAAATGTCTGAGGATGCCAAAAAGGCCTACGCTGTCGAATCGGTCAAAGCGACGGGTGAAAACCCTGATGCTATTGTCAAAAATGGCCTGACTCGATCAGCGCTTTTTCTGAAAGGGTTAAACACAGTTTACAAGTAGGCGGTTCCCAGTTTCTTTTGTTGGCTCAATTAGGTTTCACAAGTGATTCAATATGGTCAATTCTAACTGGTGCAGGCGGGTGTGAGTCATACCACGCCGAGTAGAGTGAGTCTGGTGTCAGTGTGCTGGCGTTATCCTCATACATTTTCACCAGTGCTGATGCCAGTGCTTCACCGCTGCTGTTGGCCACTGCGTAGGCATCAGCTTCAAATTCATGTCTGCGTGAGAAAAGGCTCATCAAAGGTGTGAAGAGGAAGGTGAAGAGAGGCATTACGAGCATAAACAGCACCAACGCTGCATGATTAGATGGCTGGCCTACTCCCAAGCCTGTATAGAACCACTGCTGCTGAGCCAGCCATCCTAACAGGGTAAAACCAAGCAGTGTTGAAATGACCATGGTGACCAGGCGCTTCTTAATATGCCCATGCTTAAAGTGCCCCAGCTCATGTGCCAACACCGCTTCAGCCTCCAGTGGTTCAAGTTGTTTGAGAAGGGTATCGAAAAACACAATACGCTTGGCACTACCAAGGCCAGTAAAGTAAGCGTTACCATGACTGGATCGGCGTGACCCATCCATGACAAAAAGCCCGTTGCTTTTGAATCCACAGCGCACCAGCAGTGCTTCGATGCGTGTTTTCATCTCACCATCCGGAAGTGGCGTAAATTTATTAAATAGTGGCGCGATTAGGGTTGGGTATGCCCATATCATGATCAACATGAACAGTGTCCAGAAGAGCCAGCCGTAGAGCCACCAAAGCTCCCCTGCACTCTCCATCAGAGTGAGGATAACCCATGCCAGAGGTGCGCCTATTGCGATCATTAGAAGAAGCTGTTTGGACATATCTATTATGAAGAGAGATGGCGTCATTTTATTGAAGCCGAAACGTGCTTCGATGGTAAAAGTGCCGTATAGCTCAAATGGAAGGTCGAGCAGGGTGCCGATTAGCGCAAAGAGCAGAAGAAAGGCAACACCGCTCCAGACGGCGGAGAGTCCAAATGAAGAGGATAAATTGTCGAGCCAGGCAAGTCCGCCGCCTAGTGTCCATGCGAAGAGAAGCAGGAGCCCCCATATTCGCCCACTATCACTAAGCACCAGCTTGGCTTTTGTGTAGTCAGCTGCCTTCTGGTGTGCCGCCAGTGAGATTTTTTCAGCGAAGCGAGTCGGCACAGAGCTCCTGTTGCGTTCGATAGCACGCTTTTGTCGCCATGCAAGATAGAGCCCTGTCGCTGTCGCCAGTAGTGCAAAAGATAGTACGATCCATGTCCATGCAGTCATAATGTTTCCTCAAAAGAAGTGATGATAGGTTGTAAATTGGCCAATGTTTAGTGTTCGATGCTTGCGAGTCCGCGCCTCAAGGTGATGGCTGATTGTAGCAGGGGCATGAGCAGTGCAGCTCCGGTGCCATCACCCGCCCCTTGTTTCATCGGCATGAGTGCTTCAAGCCCAAGTTCTTCAAGTGCGGTGTGACAGGCAATATCATCAGATATAAAGCTGGCCAGCATCCAACCGGCAGTGCGCACATCCCACGTAGAGGCTGCTAGTGCAGCAACGGTAGATGCTGTTCCATCAAGCAGTACAGGGGTGCTCCTTTGTGCTGCGGCATAATAAAAGCCAGCCATAGCTGCCAGTTCAATACCACCAAACTCTCTTAATATATTGTGTGAACTGGCTGTGTGTGGGCGCGTAAGCACAGTATCCAGCGCCAGGAGCTCATCGGCATAGGTGTCGTGAGATTTTGATGCTACCGCCTCTTCAGGGGGTACACCTGCCAGCTCGCATATCATCGCAGAGGTCGATATATGATCGCGTGAAGCCAGCGAGCCTGCTGCTAGAAGATTAGCACCGCGATCAATCGCCTTTTCTGCTATCTCTTTGCCAGTCTCAATAGCTTTTCTGTATTCATCATGGCTCATGGCCGAAGTTAACCTTATATCGGCTGTTCCTGATGCACGTATAACCCTTTGCTCTATGCCAGCTGCTCCAGAGATATCGCCCCTGACCCCAAGGTTTATCATCTGTAGTGATGCGCCTGCTGCTTCGGCCAGTGTGCGAATATCGGAATCATTTGATGCGGCATCTAATACTCGCTGGGCTGTAGTGAGTCGCCTTTCGCTCTTCTGTGGGGAGTAGCTCACGCCATGGTCGGCAGCGAATAGAACAATAGCCGGGTTTAGATTTTCCGGGACATTCTTGCCTTGCCGCTTGGCAAACCAGCTCCCTATCTCTTCAGGCTGCCATGCGAGGCCATCAGCTTGTAGTGGCGGGCTACACCCTTTGCTATCCGGCTTTATGGGAGGCACATCCACGATTCACTTCCCCCTGTGTGAAGTTCTCTACTGATTATAGACGGAAAAAAGGCGATTGCGAATCAGGTGGTTCTGAATGAGTCAATAAGTTCGCAAATGGCATTCGGCGCAATATCTTCAGCCAGGAACGCATCACCAATACCGCGCAGCAGAACATAACGGATACGGCTACCGATATTCTTTTTGTCATGCCCCATCGCATCGAGCCACTGGTCTGCTGGGAAATCTGGCACTTCGGCTGAGAGGCCGATTTTTTGGTAACAGTTGCGAATCCTCTCTTCTGTACCCGCTGGTGCATAGCCAAGCTGTTCTGATAGCCGTGCTGCCATCACGGTTCCAATTGCGACTGCCTCGCCGTGCAGAAATGTTTCGTAGTGGGTCATCGACTCAATGGCATGCCCAAAGGTGTGGCCGAGGTTGAGAAGTGCCCGCACTCCCTGCTCGGTTTCATCCGCCATCACTACTTCTGCTTTGTGGCGGCAGGAGCTGAGGATTACCTCCCCAAGTATATCAACATCAAGATTCAGGGCGGCTCCACTATGCTTCTCTATCCAGTCAAAAAGCTCGGCATCACGGATCAGGCCATATTTAATCGCCTCGGCCATGCCTGCCCTGACTTCGCGCAGTTCGAGTGTATGCAGCACAGTTGGATCGACCCAGACCAGCTTTGGCTGGTAAAATGCGCCAATCATATTCTTGCCATGCGGGTGATTGATGGCTGTTTTGCCACCCACACTGGAGTCCACCTGAGCCAATAGTGTCGTCGGCACCTGAATAAATGGAATGCCGCGTCGATAGCAGGCGGCTGCAAAGCCGGCCATGTCACCAACCACACCGCCACCAAGTGCAACTACCGGCTCATTGCGGGAGAGCTTTGCACCCATCAGTGCATCCATGATCAGGTTGAAGCTCTCTACTGTTTTATGGCGCTCACCATCGGGAAGAATGCATTCGGAGACGTTCCAGCCGGCATGTTCCAGTGAACTCTTCACCTTTTCCATATAGAGCGGAGCGACGGTGCTGTTGCTCACCACCATACAGCGGGTTGGGTTTTCAAACAGTCCTGCCATCGCTGCACCAAGTCGCCCAAGGCAGCCCGATTCAATATGAATATCGTAGGAACGAGCGCCAAGCTGAACCCGGTAGATTTGTTGCTTATTGCCTGCTGCGACCATGGAGCAACTCTGACAGTTTCCGCCTGCCCAGGGCAAGCCGGAATTGATTTGGTGAATGCATGGTGGATGACAGGCACAATCCGGTCATGCGTGAATATGATGTGATCGTGATAGGAGCAGGCGCCGCCGGGCTTATGTGTGCCGGTACGGCTGCCAAACATGGTAAATCGGTTCTACTGCTTGATCATGCTGATAAGGTTGGTAAGAAAATAACCATTTCTGGTGGTGGGCGTTGCAATTTCACCAATAGAGACGTTTCAGCTGCAAACTTCACCTCCCGCAACCCCCATTTCTGTAAATCAGCACTGGCTCGTTTCACCGCTGCTGATTTTATCGACATGGTTGAGACCGCCGGGGTTCAATACCGTGAGCGCGAGCATGGGCAGCTCTTCTGTGATGGTTCGGCCAGAGAGGTTGTTGATATGTTGGTTCAGCGCTGTCGGGAGTGCGGCGTAGATATCCGGCTGCAAACCACCATCTCCAGCGTGCAAAAGAATGGAGCCACTAAGGTGGAAACTGACAAAGGTATGTTTTGTGCACCCTCACTGGTGGTGGCAACTGGCGGACTCTCTATTCCCAAAATGGGTGCGACTCCATTTGGCCTGAAGTTAGCTGAACAGTTTGGCTTGAAGATTATTTCACCTGCGGCAGGCCTTGTTCCCTTTACCTTCACCGGAAGAGAGAAAGAGCGGCTGCAGCAGCTGGCTGGTATTTCAGTTGATGTAGGTGTTAGCTGTGCTGGAAAGTCGTTTGTAGAAGCGATGCTCTTTACCCACCGCGGACTCTCAGGCCCTGCCATGCTGCAGATATCATCTTACTGGCAACCAGGGAGTGAGCTGGAGGTTGACCTTCTTCCGGGGACCAACATCGAACTGCTTCTCTGTGATAAACGGCAGGCTCGGCCACAGGCGCAGCTCTCCACCATATTGTCTGAGATGTTGCCTAGGCGGTTGGTGCAACTCCTGTTTGAAGATCATACCGGTGATATGCGTATGCGACAGTTAGGTGATAGGCAGGTGCATGAGGTTGCAGAGCAGCTGCACTGCTGGAAACTAAAACCGAGTGGCACGGAGGGGTACAGAACAGCTGAGGTAACGGTGGGTGGTGTTGACACAGATGAGCTTTCTTCAAAAACCATGCAAAGCAAGAAAGTGCCCGGACTCTACTTCATTGGTGAAGTCGTAGATGTTACGGGCCAACTGGGGGGCTTTAATTTTCAGTGGGCATGGTCATCTGGCTATGCGGCAGGCCTTGCAACTGCGGGCGTGCTGCGTTGAATGAAGGTGTGGTTATTTGTCTCTTCTGTAAGCACACAGGCTTGATTAACCTAATTTTAACCATAAAGTTGGCACTCTTTCGGCCTGAGTGCTAAAAAAACCGGGTTTGAAGTGGAGGTTGTAAACAGGTGACAGCAGTAGCAAGTGAGATGACAAGTCTGGCTCTTTTTTCTCGCGATGTGCGGAAAATGGACAAACTCTCCCGTGAAGAGGAGACACGCCTGGCTCGTTTATGGCATGAGAGTGGCGATCGTGAAGCAGCCCGCCAGCTAGTGGTTTCCAACCTTGGAGGCGTGGCAGCCATTGCGCGCGAATATCGCCATTTTGGTTTGAATGAGATGGATCTGATTCAAGAGGGCACGCTGGGTCTGATGCATGCCGTTAAGCGCTTTGACCCTGATAAGGGCTTTCGCCTTATGACCTACGCATCATGGTGGGTGCGCGCATCCATCCACGATTTCATTTTACGTTCCTGGAGCATAGTGAAGCTTGGCACCAACAAGTTACAGCGCCGTATTTTTGCCGGGCTACAGAAGGCGAAAAATGCTATTGCCGCTTTTGATGGCAGTAAGGCTGATGAGGTTGGTGCCGATTACGGACTGAGCGGTGCCGAATACCAAGAGGCGGCAAACGCATTCTTGCAACGTGATCTCTCTCTGGATGCTGAATACGAAGAGGGCGATGATGCGATGGTGAATACCCTTCCATCCGATCACGCTACGCCCGAGCAAATTGTGTTGGAATCCAACTGGGAGAGTCACCAGAAAACAGTACTTTCTCACGCGCTGGGCGGTCTCTCTGATCGAGATCGCCTGATAGTTGAACGTCGCCATATGAGTGATGATCCGGCAACCCTGAAAGAGCTGGCTGAAGAGTTTGGTGTGTCGATTGAGAGAGTGCGCCAGCTTGAGGCGCGGGCGATGAAGAAGTTGAAAGAGGCCGTCGCTAGCTAAGCTTATTTTGATTCTGATAAAAAGAGGCGGCTCCATAGGGGCTGCCTCTTTTCATTGTTGGCCAGAACCCTCATCATCCGCATTTCAATTTTCTATCAAACATATTCTGGGAGCAGTCGGTGTTG
>CAZFCL010000072.1:0-6143 GCA_964517705.1 uncultured Zetaproteobacteria bacterium
GATTCGTGCCGAGATGACCGACCGAGGGCACCAGCGTGTCGATATCTTTATGAATGTATTTAATGTGCATGTGAATCGCGCACCAATGGCAGGGCGTATCAGTCGAGTTGAATATATTCCCGGGAAGTTTGTAAATGCTAGTTTTGATCATGCCAGCGATGAGAATGAAAGGAACCGCATTGAGATGGTGTGTGATGGTGGTGTTGGTATTGCTTTTACTCAGATTTCAGGGCTATTGGCCCGGCGTATCGTCTCTTATGTTAAAGAGGGGGAGTGTGTTGAAGCTGGGCAACGTATTGGCATGATCCGTTTTGGCTCGCGTGTGAATTGCGAGATTCCTGCCGACTATACGCTGAATGTGAAAGTGGGTGAGCATGTAACAGCTGGGGCAACAATTATTGCTCGTAAGCATGGAGAGAAGGGTGCCGATTAAGGGAGGGATGCGCCGCCGTGGTGTATACCTGCTACCAAGCCTGTTTACCACGATGGGGCTTTTTGCCGGCTTCTATGCACTGATTGCCGCCATTCAGGGACGCTTTGAACTTGCTGCGTGGGCGATTCTTGCTGCTGCCATATTCGATATGCTGGATGGGCGTGTAGCGCGTCTCCTGCATGCCGAGACTGAATTTGGCGCGGAGTACGATTCGCTTTGCGATATGCTCTCTTTTGGCGTGGCACCAGCAGTGCTCCTCTATATGTGGGCGCTGGTGAATCTTGGCCCTGAGCTGCATCAGCTTGCCTGGCTGGGTGGTTTTTTCTTGATTGCTGGTGCGGCCATTCGTTTGGCACGCTTTAATGTACAACTGGAGCATCAGGACAAGCGCTATTTTCAGGGGTTGCCGACACCAGGCGTAGCACTGCTGGTGGCAACTGCTGTGCTCTATCATGTTGAGTCAAATATTGAGCCCTGGCCTTGGCTCTGGCTCTTTATGGCCTTCTTCATGGCCTGGTTGATGGTGAGTAGTGTTCGCTTCACCTCGGGCAAAGATGTTGATCTTAAGCAGCGGCACTCAAGCAGTGTGCTGGTCGGAATGATCCTGATGATCGGACTGATTGCTGTGGATCCATACCGTGTGCCATTTGGGGTGATGTTTGTTTACTGCATGCATGGGCCTATTCTGAGCCTGTGGCAGAGCAGACGTATCGACCAGTATCGTCAGCAGCGCAGGCTGCGGAGAAAGCAGCGGTATGATGAAACACACGATGATTCGATCGATAGCGGGGTTTGACCAAGGCTTTCTCTGGTGCTTTAATGCGCGCATGGATTTCTGTTTCTCACTACGCAGTGCTGCTTCGAAGTATCTACTACTTCGAACAGGTCTGTGCGTCTGCTGATTAACAGTTAGCGAAGGATGTACAGGCTGCGGTTTCCGCGGCCTTTTTTGTTTTTGCAGGGTGATAGTAACTGACAGGAGATGGTGATGTCTGATCGTCTGTATATATTTGACACGACATTGAGAGATGGTGAGCAGTCACCGGGCTGCTCAATGAATATTGATGAGAAAATGCGAGTGGCGCACTCACTGGCAGCACTTGGTGTGGATGTGATTGAGGCGGGATTTCCCATTGCTTCACCGGGGGATTTTGAGGCGGTGCATCGTATTGCCAGCGAAGTGCAGGGGCCAAGGATTGCTGGCCTGGCGCGTGCAGCAGAGCGCGATATTGCACGTGCCGGAGAGGCAGTGAAACCTGCCGGAGATCGCGCACGCATCCACACCTTTATCGCGACCAGTCCCATTCATATGGAGGCCAAGCTACGTATGACACCGGATCAGGTAGTTGAACGTGCTGTGGCTGCTGTAGGGCAGGCGCGATCGTTGGTGCCCGAGGTTGAATTCTCCGCAGAGGATGCAGGCCGCTCTGAGATCGATTTTCTGTGCCATATTGTCGAGTCCGTCATCAAGGCTGGTGCGCGTGTAATAAACATTCCCGATACGGTTGGCTATATGACACCGGATGAGTTTGGCTGGCGTATTCGCACGCTGATCGAGCGGGTACCGAATTCTGATCAGGCTATCTTTTCTGTGCACTGCCATAATGATCTGGGGCTTGCTGTTGCCAACTCGCTGGCTGCTGTTGAGAACGGTGCCAGGCAGGTGGAGTGCACCATTAACGGCCTTGGAGAGCGGGCTGGCAATGCCTCGCTGGAAGAGATCGTCATGATTATGAATACCCGTACTGACCGCTATGATATTGAGGTGGGTGTTGATACTACCAAGATCGTGCCGACCTCGAAGTTGGTTAGCCAAATCACAGGCATGCCAATTCAGCCGAATAAGGCGATTGTTGGTGCCAATGCATTTGCACATGAGTCCGGTATTCATCAGGACGGTGTGCTTAAACACAAGAAGACCTATGAGATCATGACTCCGGAGTCGGTGGGGTGGTCTACCAACCGTATGGTTCTGGGCAAACACTCAGGGCGTGCGGCGCTGAAATCACGCTATGCCGAACTCGGTGTGGATGTAGATGGCGAGCGTCTGCTTGAGGTGTTTGAGCGCTTTAAGACGTTGGCTGATAAAAAGAAGGATATCTTTGATGAGGATCTGATGTCGATTCTCTCTGATGACTCCGGTGTTGATCATGAGCGGGTCAAGCTGGTGAATCTGCATGCTGCATCAGGTACTGGTGATACCCCTGTGGCAGCTGTAGAGCTGGAAATTGAGGGGCAGAACCACAAGGCGACGGCGGAGGGTGATGGCCCTGTCGATGCGGCCTTTAAAGCGATCAAGTCACTTGTGGAGCCAAATGGCAAGCTGCTGCTCTATGCTGTCAATGCCATCACCGCCGGTACAGATGCGCAGGGTGAGGTAACTGTGCGCCTGCAGGATGGTGATCGTATTGTTAACGGGCAGGGCTCGGACACTGATATCGTGGTCGCCTCTGCCAAGGCGCTGATTGCCGCCCTGAACAAGCTTCCAAACATGCATGCTAAAGAGGTGCATGCACAGTATTCAGGTGTTTGAAGACAACTTATAACAACTGGAGAGGGAGGGCGGTTTTCCGCCTTCCCTCTGATATTGTTAAAGGTGCATCTGGTTCAGCCATTTCTCCAAGAAATGAATGTTGAACTCGGCCTTCTGAAAGCCTGGGTTGGCAAGCAGACGCCTATGTAGCTCCTGGTTGGTTGTTACACCAAGAATGACCAGTTCATCAATGGCGCGTTGCATGCGTCGAATACACTTTTCGCGGTCACGAGCATGGGTGATGACTTTGGCAACCATTGAGTCGTAGTGCGGCGGAATTTTATATCCTGTATAGAGCTGCGAATCGACACGCACGCTACGCCCACCTGGCGCATGGTAGAGTTCTACAGTTCCTGGCGAAGGTGTGAATTTGAATGGGTGCTCTGCATTGATGCGGCACTCAATTGCGTGTCCTTTGATCTTTAAGTCATCCTGCGTGAAAGCAAGTTCGTCACCATTGGCGACACGAATCTGCCACTCGATCAGGTCAACACCAGTAATCCACTCTGTTACTGGGTGCTCTACCTGAATTCTTGTGTTCATCTCCATGAAATAAAAGGACTTATCTTCATGCATGAGGAACTCAATGGTGCCTGCACCAACATAGTCGACGGCCTTGGCAGCAGCGAGCCCTGCAGCACATATCTTCTCACGGGTTTCACTATCGAGGTAGGGGCTTGGCGCCTCTTCAATTACCTTTTGATTATTGCGTTGAAGTGAGCACTCACGCTCGAAGAGATGCACGAGGTTACCATGCGTATCACCCATCACCTGCACCTCAATGTGGCGAGGTTCTACAAGAAACTTCTCGATGAAAACGGTGTCGTCACCAAAAGCAGCGCCTGCTTCTGTTTTGCAAGTCTGAAATGCGGTAGCGAGAGATGCTTCGGAGTGCACCACTTTCATGCCGCGTCCACCACCGCCAGCAGAGGCCTTGATAATAATTGGAAACCCTGCCTCTTTGGCGATGGATCTGGCTTCTTCAATATCCTTGACCGCACCCTTAGAGCCGGGAACAAGCGGCACACCAGCCTCTTTCATTCTGTTCTTGGCTGTTACCTTATCACCCATGGTGCGCATTGATTTAGGCGATGGGCCAATCCAAGTTAGGCCTGACTCGATCACAATATCTGCAAACTCAGCATTCTCTGCCAGAAATCCAAAACCGGGGTGAATTGCCTCCGCGTCAGTTAGCTCGGCAGCTGCCATAATCGCTGCAATATTTAGGTAGGAGAGGTTACTTGGGGCTGGGCCAATGCAGACTGATTCATCCGCAAGCCTTGTATGCATCGCCCCGCGATCAGCTTCGGAATAGACGGCTACCGAGCGAACACCAAGCTCTTTACAGGCGCGAATAATACGTACAGCGATTTCACCACGGTTGGCGATCAGGATTTTGTGAAACATGTTCCCCCCGATTAGCTCAACGGCGTGATAACGAAAATAGGCTGGCCGTATTCGACTGGTGTTGCATTGGATACAAGAACATCATCCACCACACCATCATATTCCGCTTCAATCTCATTCATCATCTTCATTGCTTCGATAATGCAGAGGGTGTCGCCTTTCTTCACCTTCTGGCCTGCCTTGACGAAGACCTCGGCATCAGGGCCTGCTGCTGCATAGAATGTACCCACCATCGGAGAAGTTACCTGATGTTCACTGCTTGCTTCTTTGGCATCCTCAGCGGCTGGGGCAGATGGCGCTGAGGGAGGCATGGCTACTGGCATAGCAACGGGCGCAGGTGCGGCGGCAACAGCGACGCTTCCCTGGCGCGAAATGCGTACGGTTTCACTGCCTTCAGTGACCTCTATTTCGGTGACATCCGAGCTTTGAATGAGTTTAATAAGTTTGCGAATCTGAGAAATATCCAAGTTAGTCTCCTCTTAATTGCTTGGTTGTTGTAGATGGTTCTGCAGGCCACGAAGTGCCAGCAGGTATGATGTTGCCCCAAATCCCGCCACAATACCTGTAGCGGCATCCGCTAGTAGAGAGTGGTGGCGAAAGTCTTCACGACGGTGAATATTGGAAAGGTGCACCTCAATGAATGGAATATTGATTGCCAGCATAGCATCACGCAGTGCAATGCTTGTGTGCGTATAAGCGGCCGGGTTGATAATGATGCCATCAACATGTTCGTCCGCAGCCTGATGAATACGGTCTACCAGCTCACCTTCATGGTTGCTCTGGAATGTGACGGTTTCAACATTTATTGAGTTACCGAGCTCAGCCAGCGACTGGTTGATCTCAGCCAGCGTGCTGTTGCCATAGTGGCCTGGTTCGCGGGTGCCGAGCATGTTCAGATTTGGCCCATGAATGATGAGAATGCGTAAGTTGCTCATAGGTTGGGCTCCTTACCCCATTCATCTTTTAGTATGGTGAATGTTTGATTTTCTGGCTGGCGAACTATCAGAAGGTCGAGCATCTCGTGCGCCAACGCTTTTTCACCTTGCTGCCAGAGAAGTTTTGCCAATGTGGCCGATGCCGGTGCTTCACTTTTGGATGTGGCGCGTGCGTATTGAAATTGAAGTGCTCGTTCTGCGCTTTTGATTCCCACCTCGATCTTTCCGAGTTCACGCTGTACACGAGCAAGAAGTTTCCAGCCGGATACCTCAGAGGGGGCGAAGGTGAGAAGCTCGGTAAGTACCTGTTCAGCTTGCTCGTAATGACTGTTTGCAACCGCCGCCTCTGCTGTGCGCATGCCTTCGGCAACACCAAACCAGTTGCTTGGCGTTGGGGTCGATTTTACACTCTGCTGCTGAGTGTTGGGTGCACTGGCGCTTGCTGTTAGCATGTGGCTCACGCTAAGTGTTCACACAAGCCGGGTCAATTGGATTAAAAGTGAAAAGTAGTTAAAAATCTGCGATTTCTGCTAGAAATCGTTCATTTTCACCGGTTTTTTCGTGTTTTGGAGAGAAGTGTATATGTCCGGAAAAGTGATCATTTACCTTAATGGCGAGAGCCGTACCGTGAGTACAGGAACACTGATAGACCTGGTTTCGGAGCTGGGGCTTGAGCAGCGCATGATTGCTATTGAGCGCAATCTCGAGGTGGTTCCAAAAAGTGAGTATGCCTCCACACAGCTCAAAGAGGGTGATCGTATTGAGCTGGTTCATATGATTGGTGGCGGATAATGTTTGAGCTGCAATACAGCAGTCGTGAAGAGAGGAGTTTCAC
>CAZFCL010000073.1:0-6128 GCA_964517705.1 uncultured Zetaproteobacteria bacterium
AGCCGTTTTGGCTGCCCCTCTCTCCACTGCTCGAGCGCAGTTCCAATTCCAAACTATAGATGTGATTGCTGCATTGAAAGATCGCTTCCCCTCCGTTCAGGAGCCCAAGCGCGAGGACATCTGCTATGCGACCAGTAATCGCCAGAGAGCGGTGAAGGATCTGTCGAACCAGGTGGATGTGGTGTTGGTGATTGGTTCGAAGAACTCATCTAACAGCAATCGCTTAAGAGAGGTGGCCGAACGTTCAGGTTGTGCCGCCTATCTAATTGATGGTGCGGAGGATATTGATGTAGGCTGGTTTGAGAGCAGTAGTCGCATCGGCATCACAGCTGGTGCATCTGCCCCAGAGATACTTGTGCAAGAGGTGCTCGACTGGTTAGGCGCACATAACTTTGCCAAGCCTGAAGTGCTTAAGGTTTGCGAGGAGAGTGTTACATTCTCTCTGCCAAAGGATTTACACTAGGCTCTATTTTATATTGCGCGCCTGTTCTGCGGCGTTACCTGTATAGCTGGCGGGTGTCATCGCAAGCAGTTGCTGTTTTGCATTAGCGGGAATGTCCAGCTCTTCAACAAATGCCTTCAATGCCTCTGGTGTAATACCTTTGCCACGGGTGAGTGCCTTCATCTGCTCATAGGGGTTCTCCAGCCCGTATCGCCGCATAACGGTTTGTACCGCCTCACCGAGCACCTCCCAGCTAGCGTCAAGGTCAGCATCGATACGTTCTGCGTTGATCTCCAGCTTGCCAAAGCCGCGCATGGCAGAACTGTAAGCGAGCAATGAATAGCCGAATCCGACACCGAGATTGCGCAGTACAGTGGAGTCAGTCAGGTCGCGCTGCCAGCGTGAGATGGGGAGTTTCTCGGCAAGGTGTGCGAGAACAGCATTGGCAAGACCCAGGTTACCTTCAGCATTTTCAAAATCGATAGGGTTGACCTTGTGTGGCATGGTCGATGAGCCAACCTCCCCGGCAACGACTTTCTGCTTGAAGTAGCCGAGTGATATATAGCCCCAAATATCGCGGGAGAAGTCGAGGAGAATGGTGTTGAATCGGGCAGTGGCATTGTTGAGCTCGGCAATATAGTCATGCGGCTCGATCTGGATGGTGTATGGGTTCCAGTCGATACCAAGTGATTCGACAAAGCCTTTGGCAATGGCCGGCCAGCCAAGATCTGGGTAGGCGGCAAGGTGGGCATTATAATTGCCGACAGCCCCATTGATTTTACCGAGTATTTCACAGGATTCGATCTGCTTGAGCTGGCGGGAGAGCCGATAGGCAACATTGGCCCACTCCTTGCCCATGGTGGTCGGGCTTGCTGTCTGTCCGTGGGTGCGAGCAAGCAGTGGCTGCTCCGCATAGAGCTTGGCACCATCGGTTATGGCATCGATCATGGCCCGCATTTCCGGAATCAGCACATCTTCACGCGCCTCTTTCAGCATCAGGGCGTAGGAGAGGTTGTTAATATCCTCGGAGGTGCAGGCAAAGTGGAAAAACTCCGAAATTGCTGCCAGCTCGGTGTTACCTGCCACCTTCTCTTTTAGTAAATATTCGACCGCTTTGACATCATGGTTGGTGGTGGCTTCAATCTTTTTTACACGGTGTGCATCTGCCTCAGAGAAATCATTGATGATACCATCAAGGAGCGCCTGTGCCTCATTCGAGAAGGCTGGAACTTCTATAATATCACTGTTTTCTGCCAGCATCTGTAGCCAGCGTACTTCTACGGTGACACGGGCTTTAATCAGGCCGTATTCGCTAAATATCGGGCGTAGCGCCCCTGTTTTTCCGGCGTAGCGGCCATCCAGTGGTGACAGAGCTGTAAGGGGTGAGATCTGCATGTGGACTCCAGTGATCAAATAACTTTTACAGGTGCGAAATGTACACGGAAGCACACTGTTTCCAAAGGTGTCTTTGTTAGACTTTATAAACTGTAGTGTATGTTTCTTGATTTCGATTGGGGTAATGGCATTATTCGCGACCGTTTTTGATGGCACTGCGGGGGTAAGGCTTGGCCTTGCTCCTTTTTTATTAAAGCCGTTTAAGATGATTTGCGAGGGTGGCGGAACTGGTAGACGCGCTGGATTTAGGTTCCAGTACCTTTGGTGTGGGGGTTCGACTCCCCCCCCTCGTACCATATTTGGAGATAGTTGAATGATTCGTACTGAAGTGAAGGCCCTCGGAAACAATGAGCATGAAGTGCATGTGGTAGTGGTGCAGAGTGAATATGACCGCATCTATGCCGAGCAGATCAAGAAGTTAACCATGCAGGCCAAGCTTCCGGGCTTTCGTCCAGGCAAGACTCCGAACAACGTGATTGAGGCACAGTTTGGCGATCAGCTGCGCCAGGATACCATCAGCGAAGTGATTCAGGCGCACTATATCAATGCGATTGAGTCTTCCGGCCTGAAGCCGGCGGTACAGCCGCAGTTGCAGGTTGCACCAGCGCCAGCAGATGGAGGCTTTGCTTTCACCATGAAGGTGACCACATGGCCAACTGTTAAGATGAAGGCATTGAGCAAGCTGAAGTTTGATGAGACCACAGTTTCTGTTGATGACAAAGACATTGACCAAGTGATTGAGCGGTTGCAAAAGTCGCAGGTGAAGTTTGAGATTGAGGAGTCTGCTGCAGAGGCAGGTGATCAGTTGCATATCGATTTTGTTGGTTCGATTGATGGTGAGCTTTTTGAAGGTGGCAAGGGTGAGGATGTTCCGCTTGTGCTTGGTGAGGGGCGTTTCATCCCCGGCTTTGAGGATCAGCTGACTGGCAAGAAGGCAGGTGATGATGTCACTGTTGAGGTCACATTCCCTAAAGATTATCAGGCAACACACCTTGCAAGTAAGGCGGCGAGCTTTGCCACAAATATAAAATCTGTTGGTAAGCCGGTAAAAGCAGAAAGCAGTGATGCACTGGCCAAGATGCTTGGTTTTGATGATGCAGAGGCACTGCGCAGTGATGCAAAGAATCGCTTGAGCGAAGAGGCCGAGAATGCTTCCTTCCAGGCTACTCGCGAAGCTGCTCTGGATGCGTTGATTGAGGCGAATCCTATAGAGTTGCCGGAAGCACTGCTTGAGGAAGATGTGCGTGCAACTACAGAGCGTGTGCTTCAGAATATGAAACAGCAGGGCGTGGAGACAACGCCTGAAATGGCACAGGATGATGAGTTTAAGAAGGAGGTTCGCAGCCGCTCCGAGCGTGGCTTGAAGCTCTCTGTTCTGCTTCAGTCAATTCGTGATGATGCCGATCTAGTACTTGATGATGCGGCGGTGGATGCTGAAATTGATCGCCAGTCACAGCAGTATCCAGAAGCGCAGCGCGATCAGTTTAAGAGCTGGATCAAATCGCAACAGGAGCAGATGGCTTCCATGCGCGATGCACTGCTCGAGCGCCGCTGTGTTGAGCACATTGTTTCTAAGGCCAAGACCAACGGTGTAAGTAAGCCACTCTCTGTGTGGCAGGCCGAGCAGGAAGCGTAAACCCGCAGGGGGGGCTTCCTCCTGCTTTGATGCACAGCTTCTTCTTCTGCTATGGTATTTATCCAGAGAGAGGAAGAGAAGATGAATCTTGTTCCGGTTGTTGTAGAGCACACTGCACGAGGAGAGCGCTCCTACGATATCTACTCGCGACTGTTGAAGGAACGTATTGTTTTCCTGAACGGCCCGGTTGATGACCATGTGGCCAACTTAATTATCGCTCAGCTTCTGTTTCTTGAGTCCGAAGGTCCGGATAAAGATATCTATCTATATATAAATAGCCCTGGCGGCCTGGTAACTGCCGGCATGGCTATCTACGATACCATGAAATATATCCGTTGCGATGTATCAACGCTCTGTGTGGGTCAGGCAGCCAGCATGGGCGCACACCTGCTGGCTTCGGGCACTAAGGGCAAGCGTTTTGCGCTGCCCAATGCACGCATCATGATTCATCAGCCACTGGGAGGTTTTCAGGGGCAGGCGACCGATATTGAGATTCATGCCCGTGAGATTCTGAAGTTGAAAGAGCACCTGAATAAAATGATGGCTGAGCAGACTGGGCAGCCGTTGGAGAAGATTTCCGAGGATGTAGAGCGGGATTACTTCTTGAATGCACAGGAAGCGAAAGACTACGGCTTAATTGATGAAGTGCTTACTTCCCGTGCTGAAGTGAAGGGTGGAGGCGCTGATGACGACACAGAATAACGGAGGGGAGAATACCCTGTATTGTTCGTTCTGTGGTAAGTCACAGCACGATGTTAAGAAGCTGATTGCCGGCCCTACCGTGTTCATCTGTGACGAATGTATTGAGCTCTGCAATGAGATTATTGTGGAGGAGCTCTCTGGTGAACAGAAGGAGAGTAAAGGCGAGGGTGGTCTTCCAAGGCCTGCTGAGATCAAAGCCTACCTTGATGACTATGTCATTGGTCAGGAAGGGCCAAAGCGGCTTCTCTCTGTAGCTGTTTATAACCACTACAAGCGCATTGCTCACAATGAGAGTAGCGAAGTGGAGATTGCCAAGTCGAATGTGCTGCTGCTTGGCCCGACCGGTTGCGGTAAGACTTTGCTGGCGCAGACACTGGCACGTGTGTTTGATGTACCCTTTGTCATGGCTGATGCCACCACGCTGACCGAAGCCGGCTATGTGGGTGAAGATGTCGAGAATATCATTCTGAAGCTGCTGCAGGCTGCCGATCACGATGTTGAAAGAGCGCAGCGTGGTATCGTTTATATTGATGAGGTGGATAAACTCTCCCGTAAGTCGGAGGGGCCATCCATTACCCGCGATGTCTCTGGTGAAGGTGTACAGCAAGCACTTCTTAAGTTGATTGAAGGCACTGTTGCCGCCGTACCACCGCAGGGTGGGCGCAAACATCCGCAGCAGGAGTTTATGCAGGTCGATACAACCAATATCCTGTTTATTCTCGGCGGTGCTTTTGCAGGTCTGGAGAAGTTGATTGAGGTGAAAGGCAAGCCGCGCTCCATCGGCTTTGGTGCTCAGGTGCAGTCGGATGATGAGAAGGATATTGGCACGATTTTGAGCCAGGTTGAGCCTGAAGATCTGATCAAATATGGTCTGATTCCTGAGCTGGTTGGCAGGCTTCCTGCTGTAGCAACTTTGGGCCAACTCGATAAGGACGCACTGTTCCGTATTTTGACTGAGCCTAAAAATGCGTTGGTTAAACAGTATGCGGCACTCATGGAGTATGATGGCGTGGAGCTATCATTTACCGATGATGCACTGATTGCAATTGCCGAAAAGGCAATTGAGCGCAAGACCGGCGCCCGTGGTTTGCGTGCCATTATGGAGTCGGTGATGCTGGAAGTGATGTACGATATTCCGACCATGGACAACGTCGAGAAGTGTGTGGTGGATCGCGATGCCGTACTGGGCGAGGGCAAGCCGATGCTGCTGCTCAAGGGTGACCAACAGCAGGCGGTGGAAGCCGCTTCCTGATATAGGGATACATTCAAGTTAAACCTGACAGGCCACATGCGGCCTGTGCAGTTGCTCTGACTTTTTCAGGGCCTTTAATTTTAGAGCTTTTAAGAGGAGTAATAAGTGGCTGAGCTTTCCAAAGAAGAGAGTGGTGTAGAGGTGCCAACAGTAGAAGAGCTGCTTCCTGTGTTGCCACTCAGGGATATTGTTGTTTTCCCACATATGATTGTTCCACTGTTTGTTGGGCGAAATAAATCAGTCAGGGCGCTGGAAGCAGTGATGGAGTCTGGCAAGAAGGTGGTTTTGCTGGCACAGAAGGATGCTTCGCATGATGATCCTGCTGCTGCTGACCTTTATCAAGTGGCCACCATCGGCAATATTTTGCAGCTGCTCAAACTTCCTGATGGTACGATCAAAGTGCTGGTTGAGGGTGGTGAGCGCATTCATATTGATGAGCTGCTGGAGGATGGTGAATTTCTTCAGGCTCGTTTTAGTCCGATGCAGTGCGTGGCGGAAGATGAAAAAGATCTCGATGCTGTCTCCCGTTCACTGGTTAGTAGATTTGAAGCATATGTAAAGCTAAATAAAAAACTACCACCTGAAGTGATGGTCTCTGTCTCTGCTGTGGAGGAGCCGGATAAGTTGGCCGATACCATTGCCGCACATCTAAATCTGAAGGTTGAGGATAAGCAGGAACTTTTGGAGCTACGCAGTGTCAC
>CAZFCL010000074.1:0-6106 GCA_964517705.1 uncultured Zetaproteobacteria bacterium
AATGCCCTGTGGAACAGACCGATCGATAAGCAATGCCCACAATGCCAGGCGACATTTATCACCGAGAAGGTAACCAAGCGGCGTGGCACAGAGCATGTCTGTGCTGTTGAGGGCTGTGGCTGGAAAGAGCAGGTGGAGCCACCTGAATCTGCCTGACGGATTTACACTGCGCTGCGGTGTTGAGGCTGATCTGGGCGCTGTTTACCGTTTGAATCAGCAGAGTTTTGACCCTTGTTGGTCTTCTCACTCACTCTATGGAGCATTTGCATCAGGCTATGATCTTCTGATCTGTGAGCATGGCAGTGATCTGGCTGGTTATCTGCTTAGTATGACAGTCCTCGATGAATTGCAGATTATGCAGATTGCAGTTGCCCAACCATTTCGTCGCCAGGGGTTGGCCGAAGCGATGACACAGGCGCTGGTCGATTCAACTTGTGATACTGCGACGATCATGCTGGAGGTGCGTGTCTCCAACGCGGCGGCAAGAGGGCTCTATGCCAAGCTGGGTTTTATAGAGAACGGCTACAGAAAAAACTATTACGCGGCGAGTCCACTTGGAACATGCGAAGATGCTGTACTGATGGAGCTTAGGCTCGATAAATAGCATGCGGCTTCCTTGACCCTCTTCTGTGCCAAGTGCAGCGTTATGAACCCTATTTTCCTTTTAAGAGTGGTGATACGATCGTGAAACTAAGCGGTGCTGAAATCTTTGTTGAATGCCTAAAGCGCGAGGGCGTGGATACCATCTTTGGCTATCCTGGTGGCGCAGTTCTGCAGATTTACGATGCCATTTTTCAACAGAGTCACTTCAAACACTATCTTGTACGGCATGAGCAGGCTGCTCTCCATGCGGCCAATGGCTATGCGCGTGTTTCCGGGAAGTGTGGCGTGGCGCTGGTAACTTCTGGCCCAGGCGCTACCAACGCTGTGACAGGCCTTGCTGATTCACTGGCTGATTCTGTTCCGGTTGTCTGTTTCTCCGGGCAGGTTCCCTCCACCCTGATTGGTAATGATGCCTTTCAAGAGGCCGATGTGGTTGGTATCACTCGCTCAGCAACCAAGCATAATTTTCTAGTGAAGCGTGCCGAAGATTTGGCGCTGATTATTCGCCAGGCATTCCATATTGCGACAACCGGGCGCCCAGGGCCTGTTTTGGTTGATATTCCCAAAGATATCAGCATTGAGGTTTGTGAATTTGTCTGGCCGGAAGAGGTCAGTATGCGCTCCTACCAGCCGGTGGTTGAAGGCCACCCCGGGCAGATTAAGCGCGCAGTCAGATCGATGTTGGCGGCGAAGCGGCCGGTGATCTATAGCGGTGGCGGAATTATGAATTCACAAGGCAGTGCTGCACGTTTACGCGAGCTATCACATGCACTGAATGCACCTGTTACCAACACCCTGATGGGCCTGGGAGGTATTCCACATAGTGATGAGCACTTCCTTGGCATGCTTGGCATGCACGGCACCTATGAGGCCAACATGGCGGTGTCACATTGCGATCTG
Organism: uncultured Zetaproteobacteria bacterium; assembly: GCA_964517705.1. Lineage (GTDB taxonomy): Bacteria > Pseudomonadota > Zetaproteobacteria > Mariprofundales > Mariprofundaceae > Mariprofundus. The sequence goes on from CAZFCL010000074.1 coordinate 1,504, forward strand.
CTTGTTGCGGTCGGGGCGCGCTTTGATGATCGTGTCACCGGCAGGCTTGATGCTTTTGCGCCGGATGCCGAGGTGATTCATATTGATGTGGATCCATCTTCTATTTCAAAAAATATACGTGCACACCTGCCGGTTGTGGGCGATGTTGGGGTGGTTCTTAAGCAGCTTCTTGAGGAAATTGCGCGCAAAAATGCCACCCCTAACAGTGAAGCTTTGGACCTATGGTGGGAGCAGATCAATGAGTGGCGCACGAAGGATTCACTGAGCTTTGAACAGCTTCCAGATGGGCCGATTAAGCCACAGACAGTGATAAGTAAGGTCCATGAAAAAACTGACGGCGATGCCATTGTGGCGACTGATGTTGGCCAACATCAGATGTGGTCCGCACAGCACTATGGATTTAATCGTCCAAACCGCTGGCTCACCTCCGGTGGTCTTGGCACGATGGGATACGGCTTGCCCGCAGGCCTTGGAGCACAGGTGGCCAAGCCTGATGAGAAGGTGGTGGTCTTTACTGGCGATTCATCCATTCAGATGTGTAGCCAGGAGTTCTCCATGGCTTTTCAATACAACTTGCCAGTTGTCGTGATTATCCTGAACAATGGCTATATGGGCATGGTGCGCCAGTGGCAGGAGATGTTCTACGAGTCTCGCTACTCGCACTCCTATTTCGATTCACTGCCAAACTTTGTTAAACTGGCAGAGGCCTATGGTGGTATCGGTATGCGTGTGGACAGGCTGGAAGAGCTTGATGATGCACTGGATAGGGCGCTGAGTGGCAATGACCGTTTTGTGCTTCTCGATGTTGCAGTGTCGAAAGAGGAGAATGTATTCCCGATGGTTCCGGCAGGGGCTGCGCTGAATGAGATGGTGCTATCATGAGGCACACGATCACAGTACTTGTTGAGAATGAGTTCGGTGTTCTGACTCGTATAGCAGGCCTCTTCTCTGCCCGTGGCTACAACATCGAAACCCTCAACGTGGCACCGCTACAGGACCGTACGATTAGTCGCATGACACTGGTCACGCGCGGCGATGAGCATGTAATTGAGCAGATTAAGAAACAGCTGAATAAGCTGGTCCCCGTCATCAAGGTTGAAGACATTTCGCATACGGTTCACTTTGAGCGCGGCATGCTGATGGTGAAAGTGAAGGCTGCTGGCGATAATAGCGCCTTGCTGGAGTTGGCTAAGAAGCATGAGGCTAAAGTGATCGATGACCATGTTGATAGCCATATCATACTTGAGTTTACCGGCAGGGTTGAGGTGTTGGATGCGGTTCTCGAAGAGCTGGTTCCTTTCGGAATTATTGAAACCACTCGCACTGGGCCGCTGGGCATGCGCCGTGGCGCTGTTGGCTTTACTGTCGACTAAATGGCATCAGCGCTGTTTGGCTGACCTTGATTTTTGTAACGAAGAACCTCCGCCACCGTCATAAAAGACCCCAGAACCAGAAATAATCCCTGTGGATTCAGAGCAAGCTCTGCTTGCAAAGCAGCGACAGGAGTGCCCGATGAGTGGGCAACCACCTTCTTTGTGTAGGGCTCTAGAAGTGACAGGCAGTCATCCAGCGAACGATCTTCACGGGTAAAAACAAGGATGGCATCGAATGGGTTGGCTAGTGCCTTTAAAGAAGGCAGCAGTGCCTCAACAGCATGGCGATTATGTGCTGCATCAAGCCATATATTTGCACCGTCCATTTGCACATTCTGAAGCCTTCCCGGCAGCTGGCAGGCCTCAATGGCAGCCCTGGCCTTTTCCAGATCGCCGTGAATGAGCCCGCGCTCTTTTAGTGCCCTGACTGCTGCCCAGGCTAGTGATGCATTGCTGCCTTGGTGCAGTCCGTACATCTGTAGTTTTGGCCACTGCTCCATGGGGGCCTCAACAACCTCCTGGTTAAATGCGAGTAGTTTATTCATGGCCTCAGGTTGCTGTGGTGCAGTGATTGAAACAGAGCACCCCTGCATAGCGAAAGCCTTTTCTTCCGCAATTTCCTTCAGTGACTCACCAAGCCATGCCTGATGATCTAGCCCGATGGGCGTAATCAGCGCCATGTCAGCTTTGACAGCTGTTGTGGCATCAAGCTTTGCGCCGACACCAGCCTCCAGAATTTCAACATCTACTCCTGCTTTGGAAAATTGATCCAGCGCCAAAACAGTGGCTGTTTCAAAGTAGGAGGCACCATGTTTAAGCGCATATGGCATTAAATGTGACAGACTCTTATCAAGTTCAGTTGAGGTGATAGGCGCACCATTGATGCGGATACGTTCATTGAAATTGAGGATATGTGGGGAGGTGTAGAGCCCCACCTTTAGTCCACATGCCTTAAGCGCATCGGCGAGCATAAAAGATGTGGAGCCTTTGCCGTTGGTGCCAGCAACTCGAATGCGCAGTCTCGGCCGAAGCAGATGCATATGAGAGGCCAGCTGTTGTACACGAGCATGTCCTGGCTTGTAGTCCCGGTCAGCAGATGGGCTGCCAAGGGACTCCAACCACGCGTCAATGCTGGAGGGTTTGCCTCTGTCCAGTGTAGTTGTCTGCTTCAGCTTTTTTGACGGTAAGGGCGGTCGGTCAGGCGGCTAAAGAGTGTGTTAAGATAATCGCGTAAGCCCCCTCTTTCGACCACTGCATCAATCAGGCCATGCTCGAGAAGAAACTCAGAGCGCTGGAAACCTTCGGGGAGCTTTTGCCCTACTGTCTCCTGAATGACGCGTGGGCCGGCGAAACCGATCAGCGCACCAGGCTCGGCGATAATAATATCACCCAACCAGGCATGCGAAGCTGAAACACCCCCCATGGTCGGGTCGGTAAGCAGGCAGACAAACGGTAGTTTTGCGTCATTTAACTGGTTCACTGTTGCGGAAGTCTTTGCCATCTGCATGAGTGAGAGAACCCCTTCCTGCATACGCGCACCGCCAGATGCAGTGACCAGAATATAGGGACAGTTGTGTTTCAGTGCATGCTCCATGCCGCGCACAATTTTTTCCCCTGCCACTGAGCCCATACTTCCGCCCATGTAATGAAACTCGAAAATAGAAGCGGATACTGTTCGGCCCTGAATATTACCGAGGTAGTTACGCACGGCATCTTCTGGGCCAGACTTTTTATTCGCATCCTTTGTGCGATCGCGATACTTCTTTTTGTCCTTGAAGTTCAGTGGATCTTCAGACCGAAGCTCGCCATCAAGCTCCTTGAAAGTATCCGCATCAAAAAGCAGCTCCGCCCGCTGTAGTGCAGGCATGCGCATATGGTGCTGGCACTTTGAGCAGACCATGCTGTTGCGTATCAGCTCTTTATTGTAGAGCGCTTCAGAACAGTGTGGGCACTTTATCCACAGCCCCTCTGGCGACCCTGAGTCGCTTGATTTCAGAATATTCTTTGGCGTTTCAATCAGGCGTGTAAACCAGCTCATAGCGGTGACTTTGACCCTCCAGAGAGATGCAGAACAGGTTGGTATCCTAGCAACTGTATTAAACTTTTGCAGTTCCTGTTTGGCGCCAACTGCTTCAAGCAGTGGCCGAAGCCTTTCAGAAAAGCGATCAGAGCCTTGCCTCCCCACTGCCTGCAATAGCGTTCTTCATGGCCAGTGCAGAATTTGTCAATGCAGCAACGGTGGCGTTATGGCCAAGCTCTGCAGCGATGTGCGACACAAAGTGGCTGCCGATGACCACGCCATCAGCAAACTCACCGACAGCTGCAGCCTGCTCAGGGGTTTTAATGCCAAATCCGACGCAGACTGGCATGTCTGTCATAGACTGGATGTGTGATGTTTTGGCGCGAATATCTTCTATGGCACCCATTTCAGCACCGGTAATGCCGGTCAGCGAGACATAATAGATGAAGCCGCTGCCTTTACTGCAGGCGAGTTTAATACGCTCATCGGTTGAGGTGGGCGATAGTAGAAGAATACGATCCAGCCCGTTGCGCGCGAATATTTCGTCGCATATGGCCCCCTCTTCCGGTGGAATATCAACCAGTAAAATGGCATCTGCGCCTACTGCCTTTGCTTTTTCAGCAAAGGTTTCAAAGCCCATGGCATACGCGATGTTGGCGTAACCCATCAAGACAATGCCGAGATTGGGGTTGGCACTGCGCACTTCTGAGGTCATCGTGAAGAGGTCGGCAATCTTTGTGCCTGCGGCAAGTGCCCGCTCGCTCGCTGCCTGAATGACAGGGCCATCTGCCATCGGGTCAGAGAAGGGAATGCCAATTTCAAGAATATCAACATGCTGTGCGAGCGATGCCAGAAGCTCACGGCTGGTGCCTACATTGGGATCGCCCGCTGTTAAGAAGCCGACAAGCGCAGAGCGCCCTTCATCTTTGCAGTTGGAGAAGACCCTCTTTAGTCGTATTGAGCTCATCCACTTTCTCCATCAATTTCATCACCAAGCAGTTCAAACACCGTGCCCATGTCTTTATCACCGCGGCCAGATAGGTTGATCAGAATTATCTGATCAGGCTGCATTCCTGTAGCCATACGCATTCCTGCAGCCAGTGCATGGCTCGACTCCAGAGCTGGAATAATACCCTCACAGCGGGTCAATATTTTAAGTGCATCAAGCGCCTGATCATCGGTGGCAGTGTCGAGATCGAGGCGGCCAGCC
>CAZFCL010000075.1:0-6062 GCA_964517705.1 uncultured Zetaproteobacteria bacterium
CTTAAAGTCGATCAATGATCGGATCGCCACATCCAGATCAAGCTCCGAACCATCCTCCTGATAGCGAATGCGCACCTTGTCCTGTGGCTTAAGAAGATCAAGCATCTGCTTCAGACGCCGGGCAAGCTGACTATGTTTGGCGAGCAGGTTATCAATCACTATCGGGTTGCCACGCGGGTGCAGCACTTCATAAACACTGACCCAATCCGGTCTGTAATTCTGAGAGTTATGATCCCACTCGTGATAGTGACGCGGTGGCAAGCCTTTGATCTCATCCTCATCCTTCTGGCTGCGTTGATCGAGATGTTCGAACATCTCATCCTCATCGCCCGGCTCGATATAGATCCAGAGGTGACGATTATCATCACGGTAATCCACTTCTGTATTTTCAAAATAGGTATTTGGCGAGAGATCACTCTGCTTGCGTGTGCGTGCAATAAAGGAGAGTGCAAGGCGAGCAACCTCCATGCTGGATGCCTCACCCGCCTCCATGATCTCAAAGAAGCGCTCAACGAATTCACGTATATCACTGTTTTCGTATTCGTAATCGGGGTCCAGAATCGCCCTGGACACCATCGCCAAACGCAGGCGAATCAGCGAGGCATCCTCCAGCTGTAGATCCTCTTCTTTTGGAATCGGATGCAGCGACAGAAACAGTTTTCTCAAGCCGGGATATTTACGAATAGCGAGTAGATCAACACGAGAATCCTCAAACACCTCTACAGCCACACGCTGAAAAGGGCTCCAGTTATCGACAATCATCTGCTGGCTCCAGCACCTGTGTGCTGCCATGTGTGCCAGTGCTGCTCTATAGCGATTGATGCCAGAGATGCCGCGATCATCGTCATAAACATCCGGAAGACGAATACCGAGATTATCAAAGTATGGCATCGGCTTACGCAGTTCATCAAAAGCCAGTGAGTATGGCACCAGGTAATCTGATTCACCCCAAAGCGCTCGCAGATAAGCATCAAGTTTACGTTCGTTGTCCACCAGTAGTGTGCCATGGCGCTCGCGCTGCATGACCGCATTGGCATCAGCAGATTGCAGACTAAAGTAGTCAGCCTGACGACCCGGGTGGTTATTGTAATATTTGATACCGTAGGAAACCCAGTTCTGGAGCCCTTCAAGCGAAAGCTCGCTCAGTAAGCGCGGTGCCTGTTTGAGCAGATCGGGCAACCCCGGACTTGGAAAAGTCGTATGATGCCCATGCACAGAACCTGATGTCTGATCCATCATATCACGAACCAGTTCGATATATTGTTTGAACAGTTCATAGCTGTGCAAACGCCGCGCTACCGCACTGCTGGACTGCAAAAATGGCGCAATCGCTTTGAAATTGGTGTGCGTAGACATGTAGTGCGAAAACTCGCGCAGATCGTCCAATGCCTCTTCACCCACCAGGCTTGCCACAGTAGGCGCTTCTTCAAGATAGATCATTAGTGGTTCGGGGCCACGCCCCATCTTACCCAGGAAGCGTGCATTCTCAATGTAGGACATCACACCCTTTCCAGAGAGCAGTGCTTTGGCCTCTTTCATGCAGTCATCAAAAACGGTGTTAGCCTGAGCAAAGTTACAACCCAGCTTCAGCCAGTACATCTCTATTTCACTGCTTCTTGGTGCTAGTTCAGGCATCCCTAAGCCTCTTCTGTGATAGCTTTCGTTTTATCCAAAGGTCGCGTCAATGGCATGATCCAGTGTCTCGCGGATATCGACATCATCTGTAATCGGGCGCACCAACGCCATACGGCAGGCAGGCTTCGGATCAATACCACCCTTGATAAGAGTTGCTGCATAAACCAGAAGACGGGTTGAGATACCCTCTTCCAAGCCATGTCCTTTCAAGTTACGAGCTGTTTTACCAATTGCCACCAGCTTGGTCGCCAATTCCTGCTTGATGCCAGTCTCCTTGGAGAGAATTTCCGCCTCAATAGCTTCATCAGGGTAGTCAAAATCAAAACCTGTAAAGCGCTGCTTGGTAGACTGTTTCAAATCTTTCATCAGGCTCTGGTAGCCCGGATTGTAGGAGATCACCAGCTGAAAGTCGGGATGTGCCTCCACCAGCTCACCCTTCTTATCAAGCGGTAGTGTGCGGCGATGATCGGTCAACGGGTGGATTACAACGGTGGTATCTTGACGTGCCTCTACGACCTCATCCAGATAGCAAATGCCACCAATGCGCGCAGCCGTGGTCAACGGACCATCCAGCCAGCGTGTGCCATCGGCATCAAGCAGGTAACGTCCAACAAGATCGGATGCGGTCATATCCTCATTACAGGCAACCGTAATTAGAGGCTTACCCAGCTTCCACGCCATGTATTCGATAAATCTCGACTTACCGCAACCTGTTGGCCCCTTCACCATTACCGGCAGGCGCGCAGCATATGCAGCTTCATAAAGCTCTACCTCATCGCTCTGTGCCTGATAGAAAGGCTCTTCGTGAATCTTATATTGGTCTTTATCTGTCATAGTCTGCTCCCAAATGCGATCTTATGGTGTAACCCTACTAGATATAGAGTGGTTGGCTAACTTATTATCTTTATAGAAAACATTAGTTTAACTTATGTTCATCCTGAAAGCATCATCCGCCCCATACCCACTCACCTGTAACCTCAACCTCAAGCGACTCAGGAAGTTGGCTTAGCCAATCAAGCAGGTCGATACGCTGCGATGGTGTTGTCCAGAGCTGTTGCCTGCGATGCTCAGGGTCGAAGCAGCGCGACACGGCAAGCCCATCCTCGCCCTCAAGCAGAGACTGGAAACGGAGAGAGTGTGCAGGCGGCATCGCCACCTCCACAATTAGAGTCTCCTCACTTGCCACTTCTTTCCCGCTCAATTCTCACCCACTGCCTGACATGTTTGAGGTGTTGCTCATGGGTGGCTGAAAACTTGTGCCCACCTGTGCCATCAGCAACAAAATAGAGGTGATCAACATCAGCAGGCGCAGCAGCAGCTTGCAATGATGCTACACCCGGACCACCAATCGGTGTGGGCGGCAATCCTTTGCGCGTGTAGCTATTCCAGGGGGTGTCGCTCGAGAGGTCCACCTTGCGAATATTTCCAGAAAAAGCCCCCTTGGTTTTCCAGATGCCATAGATCACAGTTGGATCCATCTGCAGCGGCATAGCAAGCTTGAGTCGATTATGAATAACTGCAGAGACCAGTGGGCGCTCATGCTCAAGCATGGTCTCCTTTTCGATAATCGAGGCGATAGTGCGAATCCTCTGCTGCTCAGCAGGGTCACTACTCAGAGTATTCAATACCTTCTGCTGCGCCTCGATCATGGAGCTCAATAGCACATCCGGGGCCAGTGGCCTTGTGTAATGATAAGTCTCTGGCAACAACTGCCCTTCCGCACCACTCGGCAATAGCCTTGCCAGCTCGGCCTCCCACATGCCAATCTCTACTCCGCTCTTCTCAGACAGCAGCGCAAGCACTTCGTCATTTCTTAACCCTTCCGGCACAGTGATGCGAAACTGCATCACATCGCCCTGCACAAGTCGCTTAATAATGGCATTCATGCTAGTCGCCTCTTCAAAGCGGTACAGGCCACTCTTCAGCTTTAATGAAACGCCCTTCAAGCTGGAAACAAGTCTGAACACAACCTTTGAGGAGATCACATCCCGCTCTTCAAGCATACGACCAATGCTGATGGTTGATGCGCCTTTGGGTATCATCAACTCCACACTCTCAGCAGGCTTATGGCTGCTCGATGCTGCAAAAAGCAGATAGAACAGAGATGCCATCGGTATAGCTAAGCCAACTATTATAATCACTCTGGCTCTTTTCATAAAAGCACCTTCGGTACACCCGGGTGACCTGCCAGTACATCAGCCAGCAGTTGAAATGCTGGGTGTGCAGCATCGAATGTGTTGATATTTACCACCTCGCTCACCGGCCTGATAAATATACCACTACTGCAGGCAGTTACCGCTTCGGCATCAGCAAGCCACTCCACCGGGCATCTCGCCTCACGCACCACACCACTTTCAAGCAGATGGTTACGTACCACACCTGGAAGCACCCCTTTCTCTGCTTCAGGCGTCCACCACGTTTCATTTCGGTAGAGCAACACGTTGGCAGTTGCTGCTGCAATCAATAGGCCGGCCTGCTCAAAGACAACATCTGTATTTTCGCAACCCTTCAGGGCGCGCAGGGTTTCGGCGTAATCAGCCGTGAACTTGGCATGTTTCGATTTTAACGGAAATGGCCACTGCTTTAATTGTAACACTGCTGCCCTTCTCTCTCCTGTGGCAGGCAGAGCCTGAATATGACAGAGAGGCTCACTACTTCCGGCAAGAAGCCCCCACTCCGCCTCTCCACCGGAGATGGTGAAGCGCACCAGCACATCCTCACCGACTGCATCTGCCTGCTTCAAACATGCAACGCGTAATATTTCAAACTCATGTTCGGAGATTGAGAGGCCAAATTCGGCCAGACCTGTGGCAATACGGCGGCAGTGCTCATGCCATGCAAATATCTCATGCTGGACAACTCGGAATGTCTCAAAGCACGCTTCGCCATAAGCAAGTCCGCGATTCATCTTGTCTGCCGATACAATTTTCAATGCGAATCCTTTTTTGAGATGCTGTTTCGTGGTAGCAAGCCGCCCCATGAGCGATTTATACCTTGAGGCCATCGAACAAGCACGCGTCTATGATGTAGCAATTGAAACAGCGCTGGAGCTTGCTCCAAAACTTTCAGCCCGTCTGCATAATGAAGTGCTGCTTAAACGCGAAGATATGCAGCCAGTATTCTCCTTCAAGCTGCGCGGTGCCTACAATAAGATTGCCCATCTGAGTGAAGAGGAGCGCGCACGCGGTGTGATCTGTGCCTCTGCCGGCAATCATGCCCAGGGCGTAGCACTGGCCAGCCATAAACTCGGCATCAACGCGACAATTGTCATGCCTCGTACCACGCCCGATATCAAGGTAAAGGCTGTCGCCCGCATGGGTGCGGAGGTGGTGCTTGCAGGCGACAGCTATTCCGATGCCAGCGAACATGCCTGCAAACTCTGTGAAGAGAGCGGAAAGGTATTTATTCACCCTTATGACGATCCGCTGGTCATTGCCGGTCAGGGCACCATTGCTGAAGAGATGATGCGCCAGTATCCGGGCGATCTTGATGCAGTCTTTATCCCTGTTGGTGGCGGTGGCCTGGCAGCCGGTATGGCTATCTATCTCAAGAAGCATTCGCCCAACACAAAGATTATCGGAGTGGAGCCAGCCGACTCTGCGGCCATGCATGATTCAATCAAGGCAGGTAAGCGAGTCACACTTAAGCAGGTCGGCATCTTTGCTGATGGCGTAGCTGTAAAACAGGTCGGTGAAATCACCTTTGATCTGGTTCGGCAGTATGTTGATGAGATCATGCTTGTCGATACCGATGAGATATGTGCTGCGATCAAGGATATCTATGAGGAGAACCGCTCTATTGTTGAGCCTGCCGGTGCGCTTGCTGTTGCGGCACTGAAGAAATATGTGCGCACAACAGGTGCTCGCGGGCAACTTCTAACCGCTATCAATAGTGGCGCGAACATGAACTTTGACCGCATGCGGCATGTGGCCGAACGTACTGAGATGGGTGAAGAGCGTGAAGCGCTGTTCGCAGTCACCATTCCTGAAACGCCTGGCTCATTCCTGAATTTCTGCCGTATTATCGGTGATCGCAACATTACCGAGTTCAATTACCGGCTCTCCAGCCGTAATGAGGCGCATGTCTTTGTCGGCGTTAGCATTGCCGATAATGATGAGGTGAAAACCCTTGAAGCGGCGATGACTGAAGCAGGGCTACCAACCCTGAACCTGCATGACAATGAACTGGCCAAACTGCACCTTCGCCACATGGTTGGGGGTCATGCACCACTGGTAGAAGATGAACTTCTCTATCGTTTTGAATTTCCGGAGCGCCCCGGCGCACTGCTTGAGTTCCTTACCCGTGCCGCCGGCCGCTGGAACATCTCGCTATTTCACTATCGCAATCATGCTGCGGCATATGGGCGTGTACTGGCAGGTATTGAGGTACCCCCGGAAGAGAAGCCGGATTTCGAGCAGTACCTTGAT
>CAZFCL010000076.1:0-5999 GCA_964517705.1 uncultured Zetaproteobacteria bacterium
AGCGGCATCTACAATATACCATTTGCGTTCAATATCGCCGGGGCGAACAGTCCAAGTACGCATTGTTTTCTCCATGTCTGCATCTGTTATGGCGACCTCGCGGAGCAGGGTCTACCATGCAAAGGCGGCGCATTATAAGTGGGGGTTGATTGATGTCAAATAGCTTCGGCACTCACTTGTTAAGGCTGCCTCATATTTTACTGGACGGTGGTGGCTTGTGATCACTGCTTTCGGGAAGGCTGCTGTTCCGCTATGATGCCGCCTCTTTGATGGTTTGGAGGTAGTGACCGCATGAACGAGCAACTGCTAGGTGAAGGGCTGACTTTTGATGATGTGTTGCTGGTGCCGCAGGCAAGTAGTGTTATGCCTAGAGCGGCAGATACTTCCGCGCAATTCACAAAAAACATTTGCCTGAACATACCAGTGGTATCTGCTGCTATGGATACAGTCACTGAATCTGGTACAGCCATTGCGTTAGCGCAGGAGGGCGGCATTGGCGTGATTCACAAGAATCTGACCCATGCGGAGCAGGCCGCTGAAGTCCGTCGCGTAAAACGTTATGAGGCAGGTGTGGTGCAGGAGCCTTTGACGGTAACACCTGAAACCACACTCTCCGAAGTGCACCGCTTGGCACATGAAAACGGCTTCTCTGGATTCCCGGTGCTTGATGCCGATGGCAAGGTGTGTGGCATTGTGACCAATCGCGATATCCGCTTTGAGCATGATCCCCAGACCAAAGTTGCCGATATGATGACGCCAAAGGAGCGTTTGGTATCTGTTTGTCAGGGCGAAGATCTGGATGCCTGCAAAGAACTATTCCGTCAGCACCGTATTGAGAAGTTACCAGTTGTGGATGATGATGGTGTGCTGCGCGGTATGATGACTGTGCGGGATTTGGAGAAATCCAAGGCATTTCCGAATGCGGTGCGCGATAGTCTGGGCCGCCTGCTGGTGGCTGCGGCAATTGGCGTTGGCGATAAAGAGATGGAGCGTTTCGAGGCGCTTTATGAGGCAGGTGTAGATGCAATTATTGTCGATACTGCTCATGGGCACTCCAAAGGCGTGATTGATCAGGTGCGCGAAATTAAGCGCATGCACGGTGATAATATTCAGGTTGTCGGTGGCAACGTAGCTACGGCCGAGGCGGTACGTGACCTTGCCAATGCGGGTGCCGATGCTGTGAAGGTAGGTATTGGCCCCGGCTCTATCTGCACGACTCGTATTGTGGCGGGCGTGGGTGTGCCGCAGTTGTCAGCTGTGATGCAGTGTGCCGCAGCTGGGCGTGAGCTTGGCGTGCCAGTTATTGCTGATGGCGGCATTAAGTTCTCGGGCGATTTTGCCAAAGCGATGGCAGCTGGCGCATCGACCTGCATGTTTGGCTCTATGTTTGCCGGTACCGAAGAGGCGCCGGGCGACAAGATTCTTTACAAAGGGCGTACCTACAAAGCTTACCGTGGTATGGGCTCTATTGGTGCCATGAAGCAGGGTAGTAAAGATCGCTACTTCCAGGGTGATGTGGATGAGGCGATGAAGCTGGTGCCTGAGGGCATTGAGGGACGCGTGGCCTATAAAGGCGCTGTTGGCGATATTCTGCATCAGCTGGTTGGCGGATTGCGGGCAGCGATGGGCTACAGCGGTGTATCATCCATTGCTGAGATGCATGCACGTGCCAAATTTGTACGCATCACCGGCGCAGGCCTGCGCGAGTCACACGTGCATGATGTTACAATTACCGAAGAGGCCCCGAACTATCGCCTCGACAACTAATTTGTATCTCTGTCGTTCTAGTTTTATTGCAGATGAAAAATTACGGGTGAAAAGGCAAGTATGGAAAAAATACTGATTCTCGATTTCGGCTCTCAGTACACGCAGCTTATCGCGCGGCGTGTGCGTGAGGGGCAGGTATACTCTGAGTTACACCCCTGGGATATGGCAGAAGATGAGATTCGTGCCTTTAACCCTTCCGGTATCATTCTTTCAGGCGGCCCGAACTCTGTATGTGAAGATGAAACTCCAAAAGCATCACAGGTGGTGTTCGAGCTTGGCGTGCCGGTGCTCGGTATCTGTTACGGCATGCAGACCATGGCTGCACAGCTTGGTGGCAGTGTTGAGGCAGGCCATGTGCGCGAGTTTGGTTATGCCGAGCTTCAAACATCTGGCAACTCTACTCTGTTGCGCGGTATTGAAGATAAAGAGGACGGAGTCCTTGATGTCTGGATGAGCCACGGTGATAAAGTGGCCAGTCTGCCAGATGGGTTCGAAGTGATCTGTAGCAACGAATCGACCCCAATTGCCGGCATGGCTGATGAAGCGCGCCAGTTCTATGCGTTACAGTTCCACCCTGAAGTAACGCATACCCATCAGGGCAAGGCGATACTATCCCGTTTTGTACATGATATATGTGGCTGTGGTCGTGAGTGGACTATGCCCCACTATATTGATGAGGCAGTCGCCAGTATCCGTGAACAGGTGGGTGATGAAGAGGTGATTCTCGGCCTCTCTGGTGGTGTGGATTCATCTGTCGCGGCGGCTCTTTTGCAGCGCGCCATTGGCGATCAGCTAACCTGTATTTTTGTAGATAATGGCTTACTCCGGCTGAATGAGGCGGAGCAGGTGATGGAGATGTTTGCAGGCAACCTTGGTGTAAGGGTGAAGCATGTTGATGCCTCCGATAAGTTCATGTCTGAGTTGGCTGGTATTTCGGATCCTGAGGCCAAGCGTAAGATTATTGGCCGTGAGTTTGTGCATGTCTTTCAGGAAGAGTCGGAGAATATGCCAAATGCCAAGTGGCTGGCACAGGGTACGATCTATCCGGATGTGATTGAGTCAGCCGGCTCGAAAACTAAAAAGGCACATACCATCAAGAGTCACCACAATGTGGGTGGTCTTCCTGATACCCTGCATTTGAAGCTGCTGGAACCATTGCGTGATCTGTTTAAAGACGAGGTTCGTGAGCTTGGTGTAGCACTGGGCTTGCCACATGAAATGGTCTATCGCCATCCATTCCCGGGGCCGGGGTTGGGCGTGCGTATTCTTGGCGAAGTGAAGAAGGAGTACGCCGATCTTCTGCGCCGTGCTGATGCGATCTTTATTGATGAGCTGCGTGCATCGGGTTGGTATGAGAAAGCGAGCGAGGCTTTTGTGGTATTTCTTCCGGTAAAATCAGTAGGCGTGATGGGCGATGGTCGCACTTATGAGTGGGTGGTGGCGTTGCGTGCTGTCGAGACACAGGACTTTATGACAGCACACTGGGCAGAGCTGCCGCATTCACTACTGGCGAAAGTTTCTAACCGTATTATCAATGAAGTGCATGGCATTAACCGTGTTGTGTACGATGTGTCCGGGAAACCGCCGGCAACTATTGAGTGGGAGTAAATAACAGTGAATAAATTTATCGTAGCTCTATCTGTAGTACTGTTGGCTGCATGTGGGCAGCAAAGTTCAGACCAAAAAGAGTCACAGGTTAGCCTTGATAGTGAGCAGGCAAAATTGAGCTATGGTATTGGCATGGATATCGGCATGTCGCTGAAAACACTCGATGCCGAACTTGATCGTGCCGCTATGTTTGCAGCGATCAGTAATATTCTGGATGGTGAAGAGCCCCAGCTTTCTCATGGCGATGCTGCTGAGGTAAAGCAGGCATTCTTTAAGCAGCAAGCCGAGGAAGCCGCCGCTGAGCGTAAGGCCTTGGGTGAGAAGAACAGCAAAGAGGGAGCTGCCTTTTTGGCCGAATATGCCAAGAAAGAGGACGTAACAGTGACCGAGAGTGGGTTGCACTATCAGGTGATCCGTAAGGGAGGGGGCGTTAAGCCAACGCTCGATGACCAGGTGAGGGTGCATTATAAAGGAACTTTGATTGATGGCACTGAGTTCGACTCATCCTATGGCCGTGGCGAGCCGATCTCTTTTCCACTGGCTGGCGTGATTCCGGGTTGGCAGGAGGGCGTGCAACTGATGAGTGTCGGCTCCAAGTATCGCTTTGTGGTTCCTTCCGAACTGGGGTATGGAGAGAGCGGCGCAGGCAATACCATTGGCCCAAACAGTGTGCTGATTTTTGAGGTGGAACTACTCGATATTATTGATGAGAAAGTGCCAGGCTCTGATAAGTAACAGGTAAGCTGGTATGAAAATAGCAACTCTAAAGCAGTACAAGGTGTGGGATCTGCCCACACGTATTTTTCACTGGATGAACTTTATTACAGTGCTTCTGCTTCTGTTGATCGGCACGTTGATGCTTTACAAAAAGGGGCTTGGAATTACCAGCCTTGAGGCAAAGATTGCGCTCAAGGAGATGCATGTTCTGATCGGTTATCTGTTTGTGGCGAATCTTGCAGTTCGTCTGCTGTGGGGTTTTATAGGTAACCGTTTTGCACGCTGGAGCTCGATCCTCCCTGGCAAAGGTTTTGCAGCTACGCTTTCAGACTATGTTGCTAGCGTTAGAGCAGGCGCGCCGAAGCAGTTCCTTGGGCACAATCCACTGGGTCGCCTGGCTGTTATTGCCATGATGCTGCTTCTGATCTCACAAGCTGCGACAGGTCTGATTCGCGCCGGTACTGATATCTATTATCCGCCATTTGGCTCAATGTATCAGCAGCAGATTGCCGCCGAAGGTGTCGATCCTTCTACTATTAAGCCGTATGATAAAAGCGGTGTCGATGCGGAGAAGTACAAGGAGTTAAAGAGCTTCAAGAAGCCGTACGGTACGGTTCATATCTATGGCGCTTACACGCTGCTAGCAATACTTCTGCTGCATATTTTCATGGTCGTGCGCATTGAGGTTAAAGGGGGAGGAGGGCTTGTCTCCGCCATGATTAGTGGCCGAAAGGTGCTATCAAAAGAGCCAGAGGATAGATAATAGCCGCGCGCTACTCGCCATTTAGTGTGGCGATAACCTTACGTGAACCGCCACGGTTTCTATGCTCTCCCAGGTAAATACCTTGCCATATGCCGAGAGCAAGCTTCCCACCCCTGATCGGAATTAACAGACTATTACCGATGGTGGTTACCTTCAGGTGTGCAGTAATGTCGTCGGGCCCCTCATAGGTGTGCGTATAGAAGGGTTCATTTTCTGGTGCGGCATGGTTGAAATGGGACTCCATGTCCGAGCGTACAGAGGGGTCTGCATTCTCGTTGATTGTTAAGCTGGCACTGGTGTGTTGAATGAAGAGGTGTGCAGTGCCGATTTTAAACTCTCTTAGCTCAGGAAGAGCGGAGATAATTTCATCGCTTATCAGGTGAAATCCCCGTCTGTGAGGTTTCAGCGTGATGGTTTTCTGTATCCACATAAACCAATCACCTAACCAGCAACCACCTCAAGGCAGCGGGAGCAGAGTTCACTATGAGTCTCATGTGTGCTGTCAGCAGCTTTTGCTACATTCCAGCAGCGTGGACATTTCACCCCATCGGCTGCTTCCACGGTGATGTGTTCACCACACTCCACTTTGGCAACAATAAACAGCTGCTCGTAAGTTTCGCCTAGCTGTTTTGTGAAAGCTTTATTGAGATCTGGCACAGTGACTGCTGCTGCGATAGAGGAGCCAATCACCTTATCTTTCTTGGCCTGATCCAGCGCGGTATTTACCTGTTCGCGAATTTCAAAGAACGCAGCCCACGCCTGCTCATCCACTTTGATATCGGCCACTGGGTGAAACTGCTGCATATGAATGCTTTCGCCTGATGAACCGGGCAGGAATTCCCACGCCTCTTCAGAGGTAAATGGGAGGATTGGTGCGATGAGGCGAACCAGAGTATCGGCCAGATCATAAATCGTGGCGCGAGCCGATGCGCGGCGTTTGGAGTCCGCACTGTCGCAGTAGAGACGATCTTTGATGATATCAAGATAGAAGCCACCCAGGTCGACCGAACAGAAGTTGTGAATCTCCTGATGAATCCGGTGGAATTGATAGTTGCGATATGCTTCATCGACATTTTGTGCAACTACTGAAAGGCGGTGAGAGGCCCACTGATCCAGCGGCATGCGTTCAGCCAGTGGCACACCA
>CAZFCL010000077.1:0-5982 GCA_964517705.1 uncultured Zetaproteobacteria bacterium
GCTTGCCACCATAGAACAGGAGTCTCGTAATCAGGGGCTATTTGGCCCCTCAATCTGCTATGCATTGATACGAAATGCGCAGTCAGCCAATCCGAAACAGAGCGAACACCTTCTCAAACTTGCAACTTCTGTAAATGAAAACAACAGGGTGATTATCTGTGCGCCGGGTGTGGATTGGAAAAAGGCGCTGCATAAGAAGCTGAAGTCCGAACAGGTCATTGCGGAGTGTGAGTTTAGCAAGCCAGATGAGGCAGCCTTTTCCCGCTGGCTGGAGTCCGAAATCAAAAAGAGCAGTTTGAATATTTCACCGGATGTGCTGCTCTGGATGGGCGAATCTCTTTGTGGCATGCGTTTGGCTGCAAGGCAGATGATTGAGCGGTTAAGCTGGTATGATAACGGTGCTGGCAGTGAAATAGGCCTTGATGTGGTCTCTGATCTTCTCGGCGAGCGGGCTCCGGGGGCACTGGAGGAGTGGTGCCATGCTGTGGCAATGCGCAAGCCTGCTGCCCTGACTCTGGTACGGCACCTGTTGAAAGAAGGGCAAATGGCCGAAGTGCAGATGATCTCGTGGTTGGGCACACGCATACAACAGATTTTGATGTACCGCTGGTTTCAGTCGCAGCGTGATCGAAGTGCACTGCAGGCAGCCAGAGTGTTTGGCGATGCACGGCGCAGAGTGAAGGATGAGTCACGTGCGTGGAAGGGAAGTGAGTTGGCACTGGCAGTGCAGCGGGTTATTGAGGCGGAGAAGCTCATCAAGGGCGCCACCATTGAGGATCGTTCGGTAGTCATAGAGCGGCTAACACTGGATTTGATAGAAGAGGGGCGGCTGTCAGCATGAGTGTTGGCGGATCGAACTGGCTCGGTTTTGAGCGGCAACATGTCTGGCATCCCTACGCATCAATGCGTGAGTCGACACCGGTCTACCCTGTTCGGCGCGCTGAAGGCGTTGAGCTTGAATTCGAAGATGGTCGGCGGGTCATCGATGGCATGGCCTCCTGGTGGTGCGCAATTCATGGCTACAATGTTCCGGAGCTTAATGCGGCTGTTGAGAAGCAGATGCATGCAATGTCGCATGTGATGTTTGGTGGCCTTACCCATAGGCCTGCTGCCGAGCTCACTGAGAAACTACTACAGCTTGCACCTTCAAACATGACACAGCTTTTCTTCGCGGACTCTGGCTCAGTATCGGTTGAGGTGGCCATGAAGATGGCGATGCAGTTCTGGCAGGCTCAAGGAAGGCCGGAAAAGAATAGGCTTTTGACCATTCGTGGTGGCTACCACGGCGATACATTTGGCGCGATGAGTGTGTGTGATCCGGTCAATGGCATGCATCATCTGTTTGCAAGTGTGTTGGCCAAGCAGCTCTTTGCCGAAGCGCCGACAGTGGCAGAAGATGCTGATTGGTGCGAATCACAGATCGCCTCGTTCAAATCCAGAATCAAAACCCACCGGCATGAGTTGGCTGCCGTTATTCTTGAGCCGATTGTGCAGGGTGCAGGCGGTATGCGCTTCTATGCGCCTGAGTTTTTACGACAGGTTCGCAGGCTTTGCGACGAGTATGATGTATTGCTGATTCTTGATGAGATTGCTACCGGGTTTGGCCGCACTGGCACCATGTTTGCTTCCGAACAGGCAGGTATCGAGCCTGATATCATGTGTGTCGGAAAGGCACTGACTGGCGGCTATATGACACTGGCTGCGACACTCTGTTCAAAAGAGGTATGCGACGGCATTCATGCCGATGGTTCGGGCTTGTTGATGCATGGCCCCACCTTTATGGCCAACCCGCTCGCTTGTGCGGTGGCCTTGGCAAGCATCAACCTTCTTCTTGATTCGCCCTGGCAGGAGCGTGTGCGTTTCATCGAAGCACAGCTGGAGAGGGAGCTGTCACCATGTCGTGATCTATCTGCGGTGGCTGATGTGCGGGTCAAAGGAGCGATTGGTGTGGTTGAGATGAGAGAGGCTGTTGATCAAGTCGCAGTTCAACAGATGTTGGTCGACCAGGGTGTATGGCTGCGGCCATTTGGTAGGCTGATCTACACGATGCCGCCATATGTAATTGCACCTGAAGCGCTTAGCAGTGTTACTTCGGCCATCTACTCGGTTGCTGCCGAGTCATCATGAGTGAAATTTTAAGCACGGGCGACCATGATCGGGATGCAGCGGGAATGGTTTATGTTTACCCTGTTGTTTCGCGCCGTGCGGGCGGTGTTTCAGTTGGTATCAACCTGAATCCAAACAATGCGTGCAACTGGCACTGCGCTTACTGCCAAGTGCCGGGACTAAAGCGTGGTGTGGCGCCCAAGATTGATCTCAAGCTGCTGCGCTCCGAACTGCACAGTATGTTGAATGATATTCTCAATGGTGACTTCATGATTCAGCGTGTTCTCGAGGGGAGTCGCAAGCTTTGTGATATTGCCATCTCTGGCAATGGTGAGCCAACCAGCAGCTCTGAGTTTGATCGTGTGGTCGAGATAATTGTTGAAGTGATGCAGTCATTTCAGCTCACTGTTCCGCTGCGGCTGATTACCAACGGCTCTTATGTGCATAAACCGCATGTCCAAGATGGATTGAAGTTGATGGCGGAGAACCATGGCGAGGTGTGGATGAAGGTCGATGCTGTAGATGAGTCTGCGATCCTGAGAATCAATGGCATTAAGCTTGATGCGGCCAGGTTGCGTTCACAGGTGGAGAGTGTGGCCACACTCTGCCCAACCTGGATTCAGACTTGCCTTATGGCATGGGATGATCTGCCCCCCTCGGAGGCTGAGGTGAAGGGCTATATCGATTTTATCGCATCACTAAAGCAAAGCGGCATACCTATTCAGGCGGTTTTGCTCTATGGCATAGCGCGTCCCTCCATGCAGGAGGAGGAGAGGCATATAAAATCACTGGATGATGGCTGGATGAAGCTAATGGCTGGAAGAGTTGAATCAGGGGCAGGTGTTGAGGTTCGACTCTCTCTTTAGCACTGTTGGAGGCTTCTAAAAATCGTCCAGAAGTTTCTCAAGCGCACTCAGATCAATACATGCTTTTCCACGTCCGGGCTCTTGAGTCAGAATGGCATCCTTTTTTAGTTGGCTAATGGCACGCGAGATTGTCTCACGGCTGGTGGATAGTTGATCGGCGAGTAGCTGATGCGTTGGTAGCGCTGCAGTATAAAGCCCATCACTGTCTGGTTGACCAAAACGCTGGCAATGTTCGATAAGGTGAGCATAAAGGCGGTGCGGGACATCCATACTGCTGATACGTTCGAGTATACGGCTGGTACGGCGCAGGCGCATGGCGAGTTCTCGTGCAATCTTCAGTGTAATCTCGGGTTGATCCATCAGTAGCGGAACAATGTCACCCCTACGGATATGTGCCAACTTGGAGTTTTCCATGGTGGTGACGGTGGCTGATCGAGGCTCATCATCCAGCAGTGAAAGCTCCCCAAAGAAGGAGCCCTTCTCAAGGAGTGCCAGCACAACCTCACGGCCATCTGCTGAGTAGCTGGATACTTTTACTTCACCTTGAAGGATAATATACATTGAATCACTTAGGTCGGATTCCTGAAAAACGATGTTGCCTTTGGGAACATCAAGGCTTCTGGCCAGTGCTGCGATCGCTTTTAGCTCATGCTCATCCAGTTCAGCAAAGAGCGGCACTTTTCTGAGCATGTCCATCATTTCCATCAGCTTCCCCATCGTGCATTGCTACGGCCTTGTAGGCGCGCGATCATCTTCACTAGGGAGTCTGTAGGATGTGATTTCGACTTACAAGAGAGGTGGTGCCGGGAGCGGGAGTCGAACCCGCACGAAACGTTAATTTCGAGGGATTTTAAGTCCCTTGTGTCTACCAGTTCCACCATCCCGGCATAGGGTTGGAGAGCGGTCAGGAATCATGCCAAAGAACGACTATTTCGCAATAGAAAGCAGGCCTTGCTCAAATGATGCGGACGTTGATCAGGCCACGCACCGGATCCACAGAGTCAATATTTACTTCAAGCTTATCACCAAGGTGGAAGGAGGCTCCGCCCCTGCGGGAAACCAGTCTGTGCCCAGTATCATCAAGTGAAAATGAGCCCGGCAGGTCGTCAACAGCCAGTGAACCTTCGGCCATGGTAGGCTCCAGTTCAAAGAAGATGCGGCGACTGGTCATGCCGGAGATACGGGCCGGCATATTCTTGCCGACATCCTTCTGGTGAAACAGTGCAGCAAGCATTGCCTGTGTATCCCACTCGGCGCGCTGCTGCTTTCGCTCCTGTATTGAGGTCTGTGTACCGATGGCGGCAAGGCTGCTTTTGTGCTGTACCTTGTTGGGGTCAACATTGTGAATTAGCGCTTTTAATCGTCGATGTACAACCAGATCGGCATAGCGTCGGATTGGGCTGGTGAAGTGCGTGTACGATTTATAAGCCAATCCGAAGTGACCGAGGTTCTCCGGTGTATACTCCGCCTTTTGCAGTGAGCGCAGCACAAGCCGATGCAGCACATGAGAGAATGGCTTGCCTTCGGACTGCTCCAGCACCTGTTGTACATTGCCCGGTCGCACATTGGCATCTTCGGCCTTGGCTTTGGGGAGCTTGATAAACATGCCGAATGGAGTCAGGAACTCGTTCAGTGTTTCGATGGCTTGCCGCTCAGGCGGAGCATGCACACGATAAAGAAGGGGGCAGTTGTGCGAGTCCATATATTCGGCAACTGCGGTGTTGGCAGCCAGCATCATCTCCTCAATCAGGCGATGTGCGCTGTTGCGCGCACTTTCGCAGATGTTGCTCACGCGATTGTCTTCAATTGTTGCGCGCAGCTCAGGCATATCAAGATCAAGGGCACCTCGCTGCTCCCGCTTCTTTTCCAGTTTGTGAAAGAGGCGTGCCGCATCATCAAGCATGTCGCGTACGGTCTCACTCTTAATCACGGATGCATCACGATCCTCGATCCAGGATGCCGCCTGGGTATAGGTAAGGCGTGCCTTGGAATGAATGGCTGATTCGTAGATGTGAATAGCGCGGCGCTTACCATTGGCATCAAAACGCATGCGTACGGTCATCGCCAATCGCGCCACATCCGGCTTCAGTGAGCAGAGACCGTTGGAGAGCGTTTCCGGCAACATTGGAATCACACGGTCGGGGAAGTAGAAAGAGTTTGAGCGGGCCAGCGCCTCCTCATCAAGCGCTGATTTTGGCTGTACATATTGAGCTACATCGGCAATTGCGACCCATGCTTCAAAACCTTCACCGCGCGGCAGGACACAGATGGCATCATCAAAATCACGGGCATCTTCACCATCAATTGTGACAAACGGAAGTTTTCTTAAGTCTTTGCGACCACTGATCTCCTTTTCACTTACCCGGTCTGAAAAGGCATCTGCCTCACCTGTGACAGCAGACGGAAATGTTTCGGGTATCTGCTGCTCTGCAACAATAAGATCAATCAGGGTTGAGGGCGAGAGGTTGTCACCAAGCACTTCCAGCACTTTGCCACGTAGATGCCCTGGGCCACGGCTGATCTTAATACGCACCCAATCACCATCGGCTGCCCCATTGGCGCTATCACGGGTAATCAGAATGGTTTGCGGTATCTTCCGATTGCGTGGCTGCACAATGCCGATACCACCCTGAATCACGAACTGCCCAACAAGTATGGTAGGAGCATGTTCAGTAATGCGGATGATTTCGGCTGATTCACGCCCTCGAACAGTTACAGCCCGTGCCTCTACCGTATCACCATGCATGAGCTCACGCATCGCATCACGCGAGATAAAGAGCCCTTTCTCACGCCCCTCAATATCGACAAATCCGAAACCATCTGGATGCGCGGACACAACCCCTGTGAATGCCTGCTGATTTTTTCGTGAAGGTTTGGCGCGACCACGGTTCTTTACTACTTTGTCCCAGGGTGATTTTCTACTCTCTTGCTTCTCCTCACCGGCACGAGAAGGGTGTCTATTGTGGCTGCGCCGATCACCGCCGTGATCGCTTCTTTTGCCCTTGGGAGT
>CAZFCL010000078.1:0-5971 GCA_964517705.1 uncultured Zetaproteobacteria bacterium
GAAAGACTGTTGATTTTAGCGATAGCCCTGACAGTTGTTCCGAAGCGGCTGGCAATGAGCCAGAGCGAATCTCCACGGCGCACGCGATAACGAATGCGACGGCCCGCATCGAGCAGTGGGTTAATATCGGCACTTGCCTTCACCAGAGGGGTGAGCGGAATTCTTAACCTCTGGCCAATCTTGAGCCTGTTACCAACCCCATGATTCAACTGTTTTAGTTGGGCAATACTGGTGTGGTGTGCTTTTGCGAGGCTCCAAAGGGAATCACCCCTCTTTACCCTGGTGTCTACAAACTTTGGTTCAGCACTTACAGCGCCTTCCTGAACCTTATCATATAGTGCTTCGGGCACGTGGATGGTAACTGGCTGGGTTAGGTACTGCACTTGATTCAGTGATGGGTTGAAACGGAAAATGTCACTATTTTCGATGCCACTCAAGTTTGCGAGCCGGTGAACATCCACAGGCGGCAGAAGCTTAACAGGCCGAGTCTTGATCGGCTCAGGGAGAGCCAGCACTCCCTCATCGAGCAGCGCAATCAGGCCAACTACATGCATAACATATTCTCTGGTCATGGCTGGTGCAGGCAGTTGGTCAAGGCGGTCGCCAATATTCCATGGCTTTCTTTTGAGGTACTTTCCTATGGTGCCGGGGCCAGCATTGTAAGCAGCAATGGCAAGGGGCCAGTTATCAAAGATGTCATAGAGGTGCAGTAGATATTGTGCCGCTTTTTCAGTTGATTGTTCGACATGACGACTGCCATCAATTTTTCTATCCGATTTGATGCCAAGGGTCCTTGCTGTTGTCGGCATCAGTTGCCAGAGGCCAACAGCACCAACATAGGAGAGAGCGTAGGGGTTGTAGGTGGACTCAACGATAGGGATCACCTGCAGTGATTCCGGCACATGCTGCTGTCTGAGGCTCTCAACAAGACGGTGGCGAACAAACCGAGAGCGGGTTGATACATGTTCCCACCTCTCAGAATAACGCGTTTTAGCTGCTTTTTTGGCTGCTGCGAGGTCTTCCTCACTTATGCCATAGAGCAATGGCCGCAAGTTAAGTAGTTCTACAAGGGTGGGCTTATTCTCAATCTGTTGCCGCTCTGCCTGAATGGTGCCTGCAAAAAGAAAGCAGGAGAGCAGTAGTAGAAGAGAGCGAATGTAGGTGGATAAGGAGGGCATAAGGGGCCACTACTCCTTGCTTTCGAAGCCAAACTCTCGAATAGAGGTGACGCGCAGGGCATCATCATAGGTGATTTCAACACCGCGTTTGATGATCTCACTACTCTCCTCATCTTCAAACTCTTCGTAGTAGATCACTCGGTTCGGATGCAGGCTGTAATCGAGCATCGGACTTCCCAGCATCTGCTCAACACGGAACTTGGTATCGCCCTCTTGAATCATCAGAACTTTTTGCGCAGTTAGGCGATTGCCCTGATGAATAGGCTCATGCACGCACCCGAAAAGTAGAAGGATGGCAAGTGCCGAAATAAGCTGTTTCATCAGGTAGTCTCCGCAGGGCCACGATGGCCACTTTCCAGAAGTGAGATATAATCTTTCATGCCTTTTTCAAGGCTCCACTCAGGCTTCCAGCCCAGTAACATTTCGCTTTCAGTCAGGTCAGCTTCAGTATGCTCCTGATAAAATGGGAATGGATTATCAAAGTATTCGATATTGAGTTTTTTGCCAAGCAGCTCATTCAGGTTGGATGCAATATCGTTGAAGCTACGCGCCGCACCTGATCCAACATTGCAGAGACCTGAGCGTGGCGCATCCAGTGCAGCGAGATTTGCCGACACAACATCACGAATGTAGACAAAGTCGCGTTTCTGTTCGCCATGTTTAAAGAGGCGAATCTGGTTGCTGCTCTTGGCCTGCTCATAAAGCTGTAGAATCATAGAGGCTGTTTTGTTGCCTTCACGTTCATTTTTATGTGCTTCACCCGGTCCAAACACATTGAAGTAGCGCAAGCCGATGATGGGTGCGGCGTGCTTGTCATACCAGCGCTGGGCAACTCGATCCATTGCCAGTTTGGAGAAGCCATAGATATTTTCTGGCACTTCACCATGTCCGACCCGGTTTGGGGCAGGGGAATTGCCATAGGTGCCTGCTGAAGAGGCATAGATCACACGTGTACTGGAGATGCTGCTTGCCTCAAGGATGGATGCGAAAGCGTTGGTATTGATCTCAATCATCAGGCGCTGATCCATCACAGTTGTATCGGTAATAGCCGCCTGATGGAAAATGGCAGAGAAGGCACCATCGGCTATCTCTTCAAGAAGGAGTGGGTCATCACAGTCGGCAGCACGAACCTCACAATTGACATGGATTAGGTTACGCCAGTCTCCTGAGGAGAAATCGTCTACCACAAGAACATCGACACCAGGGCGTTTGCACAATGCTGCTGCAATATTGGAGCCGATATAGCCAGCTCCGCCGGTAACCAGAATGCGTTCATTCATTGATTTGTCCATCCACCATCTCGCCTTTCCACTGTAGCTGAAGAGCGGTCAGTGCGCGGGTCGTTGCTTCGTTGCAAAGGTTGTACCCTGCCTTTGCATTGACTCGTCCAGTCACCTCTTCAGCAGAAAGAAGCCTGACATCTTCATCACTCAACCCAGCTTCGGCAAACAGGCGGGAAATCCATGAGCCAAGTCCGGAGAGGCTGTGAATGCGTACAATACGGATAAGCTCATCACAGCGCTTGGCTGTAACCTGATGGCCTGTAGCCGCCGATAGCGCTTCGGCACTGTCATCAACAAAAGATTCGATAGGGCGGCAGAGGAGTTTAAATATCACCCACTCACTTTCCGAGATGAAGTCGCGGTCTTCGTGAAGGGGGAACACGCCAGGGAGTGTCTGCATATTATTCATATCGTGGGCTTATTATCCTTGTTTTGGGCAATCTCTTTTATTGAGCCACTTTCAAGATGGTGATCTTACGTGAGCGGCTGTTCAGTGCAAGTCGAGGTAGGCAGGTGTTTTAACGGACCTGGCTATATCTTTTCGGCAACTGCTGTCATTACCTTTGAAGTGAGCTTCATCAGCTGCTTGGCAGGCGCGGGAAGATCAGCTGCCCCCAGGTCTTCGGCAAGTTCGGCATGCCCTTGCTCATCAATCTTCATCTGCTCAACAATAGCGCGGCTACGTGCATCATTGGCGGGAAGCCTTTCCAGATGGCTATCGAGATGGCGAACAACCTGATGTTCTGTTTCAGCCAGGAAGCCAAGATTCCAGCGATCACCAGCAATACCAGCCGCCATACCAATGGCAAAGGAGCCTGCATACCAGAAAGGATCCAGCAGAGAGGGGCGTTCGCCCAGTTCCTCAAGGCGGTTTCTACACCAGTTCAGGTGATCACTCTCCTCAATGGAAGCATTGCGAAGCTTCTCAACCAGCTTGGGATCACGTGCAGTCAGGCTTTGACCCTGGTAGAGCGCCTGAGCTGCCATCTCACCAGCATGATTTACACGCATCAGGCCCGCTGCAAGACGCTTCTCATCCGAATTCATCTCTTTAGCCGAGGTGTTTGATGCAGGGTATTCACGGGAGGTGGGCTGTTTGCAGAAGATATTATTCAGGGCTCTGTCAATTTCACCAATAATACGATCTGCAGCAGTCGGAGTTCGAAATGAGTTACTCATATCGGTAATCATAAAACGATCATTCAGTAGCGCAAGAAGAAGCGTGTTTTTGCCCCAATATCTTTATTTTCAAGGGGTTGCGGCTGTATCCACAGAATCTGTGGATAACTTTGTGGATGAAGAGCTGTTTTTGACCGAAGTTATTGCCCGGAAGAGCTACCGATTCACATGCCTATATTATAGGCATGTGAAATAAGTGATTTAAAACAACTAGATAAGAGACTATTCTTTCCAGGTATAGAAAGAAAAGATGCCATCTCGAGTTTTACTGCTCATCTCACCCCAGAGGTGGATAAATCAACTTATAAAAGTGAATTTGCCACTTGATGTGCCGCTTTTTCACCTCGCTGTACCGCAAGCTCAACGGTGGCAGGGAGATCGCCCGCAGCAGGGGCTTCTGTCGCATCAAATATCCGCATAGATTTGTACTTTTTGCTCTGCTTACTCACCAGAACGGTTGCCCTTTTTTCACGAATGGTTTGGCAGTGGGTAGGCTTATGTTCACATCTGGAGATTGCGCTAACTTCACGCTGAATCAATGCTGTCAGTTTTTCACCTTCAATCTCACCATTGTCAGCACTGATAACAGCACAAATGTGTCGTAGTGGGCTTTGCTGCTGCATCTGCATTGAGACATCGAAAAACCACTGCCCGGTCGTGCCAATGCCACCCACCAGAGGCGCAGGAAGCCCTGGGTGAGACTCATACCAGAGATGGATATTAGTAATACAGTTGGTGTTGCAGCTATTCTCACGGTTCAGAAGTGCAGCAGAAGCATACGTGGGAAGGGAGATCACCGCTGCATCAAAGCGTATATCGTTCACCATGACATCACTATCTTGCTCTCTGATGGCGTGAATGCGGCACTTTGTCTGAATGGTTACCCCCAATTGTTCGCACCTTTTTGCAAGCGGTTCAATCAATGCTTGCTGCAGTGGGGCGTTAAACCAACCAAGCCTTGCTGTATCCTTTGAACGGAAGCTCTCTCTTAGTACGCGTTTAAATGTTGAGGCATTTGCACTCTCTATGCCCTCATTCATGACACCAAGGCAGAGTGGCTCTAAAAGGTCGCGAACCAGTGCGTCAGGAGCATTACACTGCCGAATCAGATCAGAAACAGAACGAACAGCCTGCTCTTCTTTCCGCACTGCTTGTGCCAGGCGTAGCATGGAAGAGGCTGATCTCCACTGGTGACCAGGTAGCCCTTTGATGGCAAGTGGTAGTGCCAGTGAGAGAGGCGCCCATGCTGCTGGAGCAAGTTGAAAATGCTGCCTCTGTCTATCCCAGAGAGGTAGCCTCAGTGAATCCTGCCACGTGACATGAGTGGAGGCTTGGCAGTCATGTAGCAACTTTTGTGTGGCTCGGTAGGCACCAATCAACAGGTGAGGGCCATTATCGCAGAGCTCGCCTGTAGTTTTGTCGACAAAGGAGCGAGTGCGGCCTCCCAGATCAGAAGCGGCCTCAAACAGGGTGACATGCACACCCATCTCCCCAAGCCGGATTGCAGTTGTCAGGCCGCATAGGCCACCACCAATGACAGCTACCTTTTTACTCAAAGCTAGAATTCCAGCTTTAGCGGCAGACCCTTCTTTATGGCTTTTACTTCATATCGCCATGCCTTCCATGCTCTCCATATTTTATACAAGGGGAGTACCTTCACATCATGCTTCCAGACATCAAAATCGACTGCTCGTAAGCGCCGTAGATAAGCGTGATAGATGGCAGCCATCAAGATGGAGGGGCGTAAGCTTTCACGATCCTCGTCCGCCAGGCTGGCAAGCGCCTTTCGGTAGGCATCTTCGGCTTGCTCGGCATACTCGTGCAGCAGCCTCTGCATCCCTTCATCCATGTTGCCATCTCTGAAGTCCTGATCTTTCACATGCAGGCGAATGCGATCTTCCTGAGGGAAGTAGATACGCCCGTTGCGTGCATCTTCTGCCACATCTCTAAGGATATTGGTTAGCTGCAATGCTTCACCAAGTGAGGTGGCAAAATCACGACTTTTACGATTCCGGTAGCCGAATATCTCGATACTCAACAGTCCAACAGCACCAGCAACCCGGTAGGCATAAAGCGATAGATCTGAACGCTTCAGTATTGGTTGACGTGTTACATCCATCAACATGCCATCGATGATTTCCAGAAGCAGCTCTTCATCAATAGGAAATTGTGTATATGCCCACGCCAGCTCTTTGCCGACAGGGTGTTTCGCTTTTCCTTGAAAAGCGTGGCCAACCTCCTCCTTCCAGAAGGCGAGCTTGGAGAGGGCGACTTCCTGCTCCTTCACCTCGTCGGCAATATCATCCACCTCACGACAAAAGGCGTAGAGTG
>CAZFCL010000079.1:0-5970 GCA_964517705.1 uncultured Zetaproteobacteria bacterium
TGTACCAACTCCAATAGTGTGACTGAAACGATCTCCAGAGGAGTTATACTGGCCGCCCCACTTAACACCTAAATCACGCGAGAAAGTGTCAGCTGCTTCGACAATCCGTGCTTCAATTAGAACCTGCTTGGTTGGCTGGTCAATCATCGCCACCAACCGTTTAATATTATTCAAGCGCTCACGGGTATCGGTAACAATCATCGTGTTGCTGCGTTCATCCAGCAGGATAGAGCCTCGACTTGAAAGCAGCTTCAGCTCACTACTGCCCGAACTTGCCGCACTGCTTTCTGTAGCACTCTCTGCCGGGGCTGTAGTCGTGGTACTCTGTGTTTCACTTTTAACCGAACCACCCTCCAGAATCGTCTTCACATCATTGACCGAGGCGTAGCCCAGTGTGATGAAGTCGGTCTCCAGCGGTGCAACCTCTTCCGCGCTTGTCTGCGCCTCTTTACGGGCATCAGCATCTGCCTTCAAAACAGTAAGAGGCGCAATACGAATCACATTTCCGCTTGTCTCTTTACCAAGGCCGCGTGCTTGTAGAATCAAATCTAACGCCTGATCCCAGGGTACATCGACCAGGCGCATAGTCAGCACGCCTGTCACATCATCTGACATAATAATATTCAGGTCACTCATCTCGGCAATCAGCTGTAGCGCATTGCGAATATCAATATCCTTGTAGTTGAAGCTGACCTTTTGGCCGGTATAAACTCTTCCACCAGCCACAATAGCTGACTGGGAAGCCTGCTCCTCCGGCTTCAGTGATAGGGTAAGGACATTGCCGCTCTGGAACGATGTGACCACTGCCTTCTGGCGCAAACGGGCAACAATACGTACATCCCTATCAACACCGTAGCTATCCACCTGCTTGATCGGGCCGGGGAATGCTCTCAAATCCTGTGATCGCTCCTGACCTGAAACCAGCGTGGCGTTTTTAAGATCGATAACTATCTCACTGTCGCTCTCCTTGAAACTAACAACTGGATCACTCTCATTTGTACGGATGACTAGATACGCATTCCTACCATCTGGCTGAAAATCGACGGCTTCGACTGCCATGCCAGCCGTGCCTTTCCTCTCCTCGGACTGGCCAAAACGAAGCACCATGCTATTGGCATCTGCATCAATCTGATGTCTCTCTCCGATACCAGTGAGCGACACCACCAACCGCAGGCGGCCCTCCTCGCTGCCAACAACAACATCGCGCAACCGTTGTGCCGTATAGGTGTAGTGCTCCTTCGGCAGTTTCGATGCGCCACCCCAGAAGTCGATAACCATTGTCTTGCCATCATTCAGCACCATCGCATTGTGGTTGGCATCCATGTTCAGGCCACGCAGCATCAGCTCAGTAACACCGCCTCTATCCTGAACCGAGATATCCTGCAAAACAGCGCCTGCAACTGGCTTATCTGACGAAACCTCACGAGAGAAGGTGATTCTCAGATCATTGCCTTTTTCAGAAATACTATACTGGGCACCTTTCCCCAACCCGATTTCGAGACGTGT
The DNA here is from genome assembly GCA_964517705.1 of uncultured Zetaproteobacteria bacterium. Classification (GTDB taxonomy): domain Bacteria; phylum Pseudomonadota; class Zetaproteobacteria; order Mariprofundales; family Mariprofundaceae; genus Mariprofundus. The sequence goes on from CAZFCL010000079.1 coordinate 1,507, forward strand.
GCCATCACCATCCTGTACAGGAGAAACATACTCCACAGCGCCATCACCCTTGGTTTCAGATACGCCTTTGGCCACCGTAGTGTTGGGGAAGCTCAGCAGCAGCCGTGCAGGGCCTTCAAGATTAAACACCTGATACTCTGCTGCTTGATCCATAACGATATTCAGATGCTGATTACCACCCTCCGAAAGAAGGCGCAGAGCCTGAATCTCGGCTGCTGCGGCTGGCATGCTGTTTGCTATCAACAGCAGTAGAAAAGCGGCCATACCAGCCAACTTATCTAGCACCCCTCTTGTACTGGTTTTATTCCAATGCTTCATAACCGTACCCCACACTCTCTCCGCCACATGTTCAAACAACTACCTGGATCGGCGCTTCTTCTTTTTCTTTTTAGGTGCCTCTTCAACAAACCTATATGTAACAGCCTGGCCCTCGACACTGAGCATATCGCCATCTCCCTTTGACAAGGTCAGGTTCTTCACATCAACAATCCGGGGCATCTCACCAACCCGTTTGAGAAATGTCATCAACTGAGGAAAGCTGCCAGAAATATTCAGTGACACAGGAACCTCTGCATATATCTGCTTGCTGACTTCTTTCTCCGGTCTAAATGTGCTGAACTCAAGGCCAGAATCTTTGCCAGCCCACGATACGCTCTCCAGAAGATCCGGAATTTGTGACTTCTTCGGCAACATATTGAGCGCCACCTTTAGCTGTTTCTGCAGCTTGGCATACTCTTTCTGCTTAAGCGGAATATCCTTTGCAAGCCGCTGGTTCTTTGCCAGCAAAGTCGTCTGCATCTGTACCTGATGCTCCTGTTGCGCGATCTCGTCCTGAACAGGCATCCAGCCCAGGAAAACATAGCCGCCGATAACAACCGCAAATGTGACCGCCAATATCACCTGCTTCTGCCAAAGCGGAAGTGGGATCAGCGGTCGCAGCTGCTCATGCAGCAGGCCTTTCAGGGTATCAAGCATCACCGACCCCTCTTTTTGCCAGCAGCACTCTGTTGCTCTTTCTTCTTCGCAGCCATATCAGCATGTGCTGCATGCAGGCTGAACTTTCTGACAGGGAGGTCGCCGACTGTGACACGGCTGATAACCAGTAGCTTAATATCTGAAAAGAGCGGTGATTTATCCAAACTACGCATAAAATTAGCAATAGCCTTGTTGCTTTCGCCAAGCCCTGAAAGCTCAATCTTATCACCATGATCTTTGACCGACTCGACCCAGACGTTGTCGGGAATGACCCGTGATACTTCGTGCAAGGTCTTCAGTGAGCGGAAACGGCCATTCTGTAGCTGGTCAATAATCTCCAGCTTGCGCTGCACCTCTTCTCGCAACTTATCCAGATTGCGCAATTTGCCTATCTTCTTTTTCAGCACTGTATTCTGCTGCTGCAGTTGCGCAGACTCATCTTCAAGGCCGGAAAGCTCCCATGAAGCAACAGAGTGAGCAGCCAAAGTAAGTAGAAGCGCGGCAGCCACCACAACCGCAAACATCGCCACATGCTGCATCACCTGCTGCTGCCTTTTGGCAACACGATAAGGCAGTAGGTTAATGCGAATCATTCGTCAAAACTCCGCATGGCAAGACCAGTCGACACCATCAGCATGGGACCGATTTTCTTCAGGTGGCCCACATCGAATTTCTGCTTGGGGATTTTGATGTGATCAAAAGGATTAAGTATTCCGCAGTCTACGCTAAGGCTCTGCTCAAGCTCACTGGCGATACCTGGAATAAGTGCGCATCCACCCGTGAGGAACACCTTCTTCACAGGGAACTCAGATTTTCTGGCAGAGTAGAGATCGAATGCGCGTGTCAACTCGGAAGTAAGCCCCATATAAAAATTCTCCAGCGCATCAGGGTGAACACCATCAAAATTACCCACCTTCAACTGCTCTGCTTCCTGATAGCTGATGCCATGATGTTTCTGAATCTCTTCTGTCAGATTCTTGCCGCCATAAAACTGATCTCGCGCAAATGCCATTCTTCCGTTAATTGGGACATTGATATTCATCATGTTAGTGCCGATATTTACCAAGGCGTGAACATCGGCGCTCTCATCTGGCAACTCATCACCCTTTCCTGGTGCGTAGAGACCAGCGACCTCAGCTCCATTTTCAGCTGCAAACAGAGCGCAATCAACACACTTGACGATCAGCCCCATGTCAGAAAACAAGGCTTGGTAAGCCTCAACCACATCTCGCTTACAAGCCACCAGCACCACGTCCATCAATTCTGGCTCTTCATGATTCATGCCCTGAATATGAAAATCGACAAATACCTCATCAATATCATAAGGAATGTGATCATGCGCCTCGAGCTCTATCTGCCCCTCAAGCTCAAGCTCGCTCATGGCCGGGATGGAGATAGTCTTGATAATGACGCTGTTACCGGAGAGTGCCAGTGCCACATTATTTGTGGATGGCTTAGCGGCCTTCACCGCCTCAGTAAGTGCAGCAGAGACTGCTGTAGAATCAGCAATAGTGTTCTCCACAACAGCGTGGCTCGGGAGGGAAACTGTAGCAAAAGAGGCGAGCTCATAACCTGAGCGGGAGCGGCTCAACTCCACCAGCTTGATGCCGGTCGAGCTGATATCCACTCCCATCAGTGTATCAGAACTCTTTGAGAAGAAAGGCACTCCCCCTCCACTGCTTAAGTGCCACTTTTTCAAACTATATCACTCACCCTGTACCGCACGAATGCCTGTCGGTGTAAACTCTGAGTTAGAGTCATCTGAGTCATCTAAATTAGAGATAAGTGTGCCGGGGTTTCCATTGGGGCATATACAGCTTCCATCACCCTGACTACTGACACTATCATCACAATAGAAGCAGGTTGGTGTAGACGGGCATTCGCCCTCAACATCGCCATGCTTCAGATGATCGTTCAAATGTGATTCATCAATTTCTTCCGTTTCAACTTCCCCATCGTCATCTATATGACAAACCTTAACCTTTGTGGATGAGCTACTGCTAACTTCGTCTGTGGATGCCATAACAGCCAAACCATCAACATGGGCAGAAAAGAGTGATAAAATAAACCCAAACAACCCTATTAATAAAAACTTTCTCATGCTATTTAATACTCCTTTGAAATCCGACATTATATGAATAATCAGGCCCATTATAAAGCATAACTATTACCAAAACGTGACCAGTATCACACTTATCCCTACAGGTGATTATACTAACGAATCACCGCGCGAATCATCTGGGATGCCTTGCCATTCACATAGCCAATTGCATAGGCCACGATCTTATAGCTAGAAACCCACTCGCCCGTGTGAGCATTGCAGGCAACAGCAGCACTTACTGAAGTAATGTTGCTGATATCACATGGACAATTTGGCAGTGCTCCCCCTGTGCAGTCAGAAGGGGGCAATATTCCATCCGGTGCATAGGATCCTGCGGGGTCGAGCGGAAAAATCTCGATATCTTTTTCAGAACTGTCTACATCTCCAGCTGTAAGCCAGACCACGGCGCCATTGGTCGGAATATCTTGCCCTTTCACAGGAGGATTCTGATGCGGCAGCTTTGGTATGGAGGGGGTGATTGCCCCGGTAGAATCGATCTCCAACTTGATATAGCGCGGTAGGCTTGTGCTAATGTGGTACATTGTTGGCGCAACACGATCTGCCGGAGCAGTTTGCACATCAATGCAGTTTGAGAAAGCTGCATCATCCTGAAAGCAAACTGATCGATCCTCCATCGGGGTGTTATCAAAATAGCGTACTTGGCCCGTAGTACCATCAGTGAGAACGTCGCTGATGGCAGTAGGTCCAGGATGAGACTGATAGGCATACCACTCGTTATAGTCTCCAAGCTTATCAACTAGCGGCTCATTAAAGGCTGCATGATCATGGCTGCCAGGGTAATTTGCATAGGAGTCAAACTCGGCATCATTAGCCAGCGCCCATGCGATATAGTTAATGCCGGTCTCTGCGTAGTAGTAAGCCTCTGTTGCGGTTTGTGCGGCACCACTGGCCTGGGTGGCAGTGCGTGAGGTAAAAAACATGGAGAGTGATAGCAGTGTTAGAAGAGCAAGCATAATAATGGCAGCCACCAGCACAAAACCCTTCTCACCCTCTCTCTTTCGCTGCTGCAAATCACACACGCTTTAATTCCTCGCCCATGTTTTAAATCTCAGGCTTACAGTTTTTTCCTCTTTGTTTTCATTGATATAGCTGGAATTCAGGGTTGCAGTCACAACGTTGCCAGATATGGCGACCTTCACCCCACCTGTGGTGTCAAGATCCCTTATGAACTCCTGAAAGCTTGCACCACTGGGGCGCAGCCAGTACATCCTGTCATCACTTGTTCTTTGGTACTGAAATATGCCAACAGCCCCTTCCAGGTTCTGGTAGGTGAGTGTTTGGCTGGTGACATCCCAGTGTGGCAGAGAGGTGAAATCAGAGTTCGCTGCTGGGTAACTTGCAGGCGCGCTTATGCCACGGGCTGCAAG
>CAZFCL010000080.1:0-5930 GCA_964517705.1 uncultured Zetaproteobacteria bacterium
CTTGCAGAGGTGGGAGAAGAGACCGAGCTGGATCGTGCCCTGATTGCCGATGTTAGCGCGATGCAGAGTGAAGTGGCCGAGGCGATGGATCGGCAGGCATTCCACCTAGCACTTGAGCGCATCAACGTTGTGGTGCGTCATGGCAATCGCTATGTTGAGGAGAATGCACCGTGGGCGCTGGCCAAAGAGGGTAATGCTGCACGACTTGACTCGGTACTTTATCATCTGGTTGAGACATTGCGTCTGGTGGCGTTGCAGCTGTTGCCCTTTATGCCGAGCAAGGTGAATCAGATGTTGTCCCAGATCCACGGTGGTGAAGTTGGGGAGATCTCCTACCTGAAAGAGGGTGGCTGGGGATTGCTCAAGGCCGGGCATCAGTGTGCCAAGCCGAGCCCGATTTTCCCCCGTATGGAATAGGGGCTTCATTACCTTTTAGAGGAGGAGAGGGTGCCAAGAAGAGTGCTGAAGAAAATTATGCCGGATCACCATGCGATCAGGCATCACAAGCATCTGCAGTGTTTCGGTACACTTCTGCATGATCGCGCGCTCTGGCACATGAATCATCACTCTGTTGCAAAGGCGTTTGCTGTTGGTCTCTTCTTTGCCTGGGTGCCGGTGCCGTTTCAGATGGTGCTGGCGGCAGGTGCTTCAATCCTTTTTCACGCCAATCTGCCACTCTCTGTGGTGCTCGTCTGGCTTACCAATCCGATCACGATGCCGCCGATGTTTTATGCTGCCTACAAGCTCGGTGCCTGGATTCTCGGTGAAGAGCTGCAGCACTTTGATATGGCGCTCTCTTTCGAGTGGCTGATGCAGGAGCTTTCTCTGATCTGGGAACCATTCCTGCTTGGCTGCCTGATCATTGGCGCGGTCTGCTCATTTCTCGGCTACTTTGGTATCAAGATCATGTGGCGATATATTGTTTCAAAGCGGTGGCGTAACAGGCATGCCCATCGCTCCTGAGGGCAGCGACCTCTGGGGGGCTGTTTCGGAGTCCCTGGGGGTTGTAGTCGGCAGTCAGCACACTGTCTCTGGCGGTAGTATTAACAAGGCCTACTGCATCAAGGCCGAATCTGGTGAACAGCTTTTTCTCAAACTAAACCGAGAAGAGAGCCTGCCAATGTTTGAGGCAGAGCGTGATGGTCTGAATGAACTGGCGGGTGTAGCTGCTATCCGTGTCCCCAGACCGATTGCCACCGGAAGTGGTGCTGGCCATGCATGGCTTGTGAGCGAATATATCGCCTTTGGCCGAAGTGGCTCAGAAGAGTTATTTGGATCGCAAATGGCTGCACTTCACCGTACAACGGGTCGCCGGTTTGGCTGGCACCGTGATAATACGATTGGCTCCACAGCCCAGCAAAATAGTGAGTCGGATAACTGGGCCGAATTCTACCACCAGCATCGATTGAGGTTTCAACTAGAGCTTGCTGAAAGCAACGGATTTGGAGGTTCGCTACAATCAAAGGGTGAGCGGCTGGTGGATAGCCTGGAGCAGTTCTTTACCGGCTATTCACCTGAACCATCGCTGCTGCATGGCGATCTGTGGGGCGGCAACCGCGCATTTGATGAGAGCGGTGCACCAGTGATCTTTGACCCTGCCACCTATTATGGTGACCGAGAGGCTGATATTGCTATGACTGAACTTTTTGGCGGCTTTGGTAGTAACTTTTATGCAGCTTACCATGAAGCGTGGCCACTTGATGATGGTTATCAGGTGCGTAAAACCCTTTATAACCTCTACCATATACTCAATCACGCCAACCTTTTTGGTGGCGGATATGCCTCGCAGGCCGAGTCGATGATAGATCAGCTTCTGGGGTATGTGCGTTAAGAGTTACTGACCGGCAACGGTCATGCCATCAACGGCAATAGTGGGGACTGCGGAGGAGCCAAACCACGTAAGATCAGAGCCGACAGCCACAACATTGGCGAACATCTCCTTTAGATTGCCCGCGATCGTAAAGCCGGAAACTGGGCGCACCACTTCACTATTTTCAATCAGAAATCCGGCAGCGCCGCGTGAATAGTCACCGGTGACGCCATTGACACCAAAGCCGATCATCTCAGTGATCAGTAGCCCATTGCCAATTTTGGATAGTAGCTCCTGCTGGCTAAGTGTGCCCGGATGCCAGATCAGGTTTGATGAGCCGATACCGATATCCCCGGTTAGTCCGCGAGAGGCGCTGCCAGTTTCAGGATGTTTCAGTCGCTTGGCGGCATAGCGATCCGTTAGAAAGGTGGTGAGCTGACCTTGGTCAATGAGTTGGTGTGATTTGCAGCGTGTGCCCTCACCATCGAAAAGGCGGTTGCCCATGCCATTGGGGTGATCTGGATCATCCTCAATATTGACGAAGCCGGGGAAGATGTTGCTACCGAGTGCGTCGCTGAGAAATGAGCGCTGCTGCAGTACAGACCTGCCATTGATTGCGGATATAAGGTGACCAAGCAGCGATGTGGCAGTGCGTGGCTCAAATATGATGGTCGTTTGCCCGCTCTCTACTGTGCCGGGGTTTAGTCTTGCTACAGCCCGGCTGGCGGCTTCAGCTGCGATCGACTCAGGTGACTTCAGATCATCAGCATGGAAGCCGCGATGCCATGCATAGTCGCGTTGCATGTTGCTCCCTTCACCTGCAATAACTGAAACAGAGAGTGAAGCAGAGGATTTGCTGTAGTCAGCAGAAAATCCATCACTACAGGCATAAGCGATAGCGGTACTGCCAAAGCTTGCATCTGAACCCTCTGAGTTGCTGATCTCCGGGGCGTGATTGCGTGCCAGCCCTTCACATGCCACTGCACTGTTTCGGGCACTTTCAATGTTCCAACCGTGGCCTTGGTCGGGATGCTTCTTCTTCCATCTGGAGAGTTCACCATGATCTGGGTGTGATGCACCAGTTGGCGGCACGGCATCAGGATCTGGCTCCGATATTTTTGCCATAGCAGTCGTCTGCTCTGCCAGTTTCTGAATGCCTGCTTCGGAGAGATCAGAGCTCGAGGCTGTGGCAAAGGCAAGTCCGGCATCTGTTTCGACAAAAGTGCGTAGGCCGATGCCCTGTGCATCTTCATGCTCTATCGACTCGATCTGACCATTTCTTACAGAGATGGAGTCACCTGTATCATGAATGGCTACGGCATCGGCATGTATGGCTCCCGCCTTTTTTGCCGCTTCAATCAGCTGCTCCGCATGCTTTGTGATATTGGCTGGAGTGACTGAGTTCATGCCTTGGTGCCCCCTACAGTCAGTTCATCAATACGCAAGGTAGGGAGCCCAACCCCGACCGGTACCGATTGCCCGCCTTTACCGCAGGTGCCTACACCCGGATCAAGTTCAAGATCGTTGCCGATCATGGATACCTTATGCAGTACTTCGTGACCTGAGCCAATCAGTGTTGCCCCTTTCACTGGATATTGAACCTTGCCATTCTCCACGTAGTAGGCCTCGGATGTGGTAAAAACAAACTTGCCTGAGGTGATATCTACCTGCCCGCCACCGAAGTTGACTGCATAGATGCCCCTATCGAGCGAGGCAACAATATCGTCCGGGGAGTCACTGCCACCGAGCATAAAGGTGTTGGTCATACGCGGTAGTACCGGGTGAGCATAGGATTCACGACGACCATTACCGGTCGGTTGCATGCCCATCAGTCGCGCGTTCTGACGATCCAGCAGGTAACCGGTCAGAATACCATCCTCAATCAATACGGTTCTGTTGGTGGCTGTGCCTTCATCATCGACATTGAGAGAGCCGCGCCGATCGCGGATGGTGCCATCATCCACCACGGTGATGCCTTTGGCTGCTACCTGCTTGCCAAGCTTGTCGGAGAAGACAGAGGTGCCTTTACGATTAAAGTCACCCTCAAGCCCATGGCCAATCGCTTCATGTAGCAGGATGCCGGGCCAGCCAGGGCCGAGCACGACCGGCATGGTGCCTGCGGGTGCTTCATCTGCCTCAAGACTGAGTAGTGCCAGGCGTACAGCGCTGCGCACCAGTTCGTCGGCATGTTCATGGTCGGCAATGCGATCCAGTGAGAAGCGTCCACCACCACCGGCCGTGCCTGTTTCCCGCTTGCCATTCTCCTCAACCACCACCGAGATATTCAGGCGCACAAGCGGCCTTGCATCGTGAATGTGCGCGCCATCCATGCGTACGATGTGAATGTTAGAAAATGAGGAGGAGATGTTGCCAAAGACCTGTTTAATTCGCGGGTCGATGTTTCTGGCCAGCCGATCAAGCCGTTCCAGCAGCTTTTTGCGGTCGGAGAAATCAAGTTCGGTGGCGGGGTCTTTTCCTTCATAGAGGTGTGGTGTGTCTGTCTTATGGATGGCTACAGGGGGGCGACCCTGCCCGGAGTCAGCAATGGCGCGAGCAGAGCTTGCGGCCTGCATCAGGGCTGCTCTATCGAGCCTATCGGTAAAGGCGTGCCCACCTGACTCGCCTTTGATGACGCGTGCGCCAAGCCCTTGGTGAGTAGAGGCAGAGATATGTTTGACGCGCCCCTCCTCAAGCCCCAGTGACTCAGAGGTTGTATGTTCCAGATAGAGATCACCATCATCTGCACCAGCTGGAAGCATTTGCGTAAGAACAGATTCAAGAACTTCGGTGGAGACGGGGGAGATGGCCATGGCGGCAATCGTCGTGGCTGGCCTTTATCTGTCAAGTACGGTGGGGCGACACATCTGAATGGACATAGCCGCGAAGACCGTAAACATGCAGGGGATGCAATGGTTGAAGCGTGCCGCTACACTGCGCGCTCTACTTCTTTGGAGGTCAGGTATGCCCTGGAGTAACAACGATAACAATCAAAATCAAAACCCTTGGGGGAATCGTGGTGGTGGACAGACACCTCCCGATCTCGATGAGGTGGTTCGCCGTATTCAGGAGCGCTTTGGCAGCCTGTTTGGTGGCGGCAAGGGTGGCGACAGTGGTCCGGGCCTGAATAAGGGGATGGTGTCCGGTATTCTTGCGGCAGTTTTTCTATTCTGGGGTGTGACCGGATTTTATATGGTGGCAGCTGATGAAGAGGCAGTGGTACTTCGCTTCGGCAAGCATATTGCCACCAAGGGTCCGGGTTTGAACTGGGCGATCCCATATCCGATTGAGACTGTTGAGAAGCTGCCCGTAACCCGTGTTCAGCGCTTGGAGATCGGCTTCCGTCAGTACCCTGATGGGGTCATTCGTAAGCGTACCAATGAGTCACTGATGTTGACCAAAGATGAGAATATCGTGGATATCTCCTTTATCGTCCAATATAAGATTAAGAGCGTTGAGAACTTCCTTTTTAATATTGAAGATGCTCCCAAGACTGTCCGCGATGCCGCTGAGTCTGCGATTCGTGAGGTGATTGGCCGCACACTGATTGATGATGTGTTGACGACCAAGAAGGCGGAAGTGGAGGTTGAAACACAGCAGTTAATTCAGCAGATTCTTGATAGCTATGTAGCTGGCATCTCGGTGAGCACAGTGAAACTGCAAGACGTGCAGCCACCTGGGCGTGTGATTAAGGAGTTCAAGGATGTGGCAAGTGCTCGCGAGGACCGTGAGCGTGCCAAGAATGAGGCCGAGGCCTACGCCAACGATATGATTCCGAAGGCGCGTGGTGAGTCCAAGAAGATGATTCTGGATGCTGAGGCCTATGCCAAGGAAGTGGTAGAACGCGCCAAGGGTGAAGCGGATCGTTTCGAGAGCGTTCTTGCTGCTTATCAGAGAGCACCCGAAGTAACACGCAAACGTCTCTATATGGAGACGATGCAGGATGTGTTGGTGCGAGCTGACAAGGTCATTATTGATGGTTCCGTTGCTGGAAATGTATTGCCATATCTTCCGCTCAACCGGGTGGGTGACAAGCTGGAGGTGAAGAAATGAGCCCGAAACAGACTTTGTTTGCAATTACTGCGGTGGCAGTGGCTACCATTATCAGTATGAGTGCCTTTGT
>CAZFCL010000081.1:0-5911 GCA_964517705.1 uncultured Zetaproteobacteria bacterium
GTAGAAGCAGGGGTCGATATCGTAGTGGTGGATACTGCCCACGGTCATTCCAGAGGGGTGCTTGATCGTATCAGCTGGATCAAGCAGACCTATCCGGATCTTGAAATTATCGGCGGCAACGTGGCCACCTACGATGGTGCCAAGGCGCTGATCGATGCGGGTGTAGATGCTGTCAAAGTGGGCATCGGACCGGGTTCGATATGTACTACCCGAATCGTAGCGGGTATCGGCGTGCCGCAGATTACCGCGATTTCCGAATCGAGCCGTGCGGCGGATGAGGCCGACGTGCCGGTGATTGCCGACGGCGGCATCCGCTATTCCGGCGACATCGCCAAAGCGCTGGTAGCCGGGGCCAGTGCCGTTATGGTGGGCAGTCTGCTGGCGGGTACCGACGAAGCTCCGGGTGATGTGGAGCTGTATCAGGGGCGTACGTATAAATCTTATCGGGGTATGGGTTCGCTGGGCGCCATGTCTCAGAGCAACGGCTCTTCGGACCGTTACTTCCAGGAAGTGGAAGGCGACGGTCGTAAGTTGGTGCCTGAAGGTATCGAAGGCCGGGTAGCCTATCGTGGTCCGGTGGGGCCCATTGTTCACCAGTTGATGGGCGGTGTGCGCGCGTCAATGGGCTACACGGGCAGCGAAGACATACTTGCTATGCGTACCTGCCCTGAATTCGTGCGGGTGAGCCATGCCAGCATGGTGGAATCACACGTGCATGACGTGAGCATCACCAAAGAAGCACCAAACTACCCTGTGAGCTGACTGCATTGCATAACATCCATGATCAGCGTCTGCTGATAATCGATTTCGGGTCGCAGTACACACAGCTTATCGCCCGCCGCGTACGTGAGGTCGGTGTGTACTGTGAGATCCATCCCTTTGATATTCCTGATGAATTTATCCGGGAATTTGCCCCTGCCGGGGTGATTTTGTCAGGTGGTCCAGAGACGGTTACCGCTGGTGAAACCCCGCGCGCGCCGGCTGTCATTTTTGACCTGCAAGTGCCGGTGCTGGGCATCTGCTACGGTATGCAGAGCATGGCTGAGCAGCTCGGCGGCAAGGTGCAGGGGTCGGATCACCGGGAATTCGGCCACGCGCAAGTCAGTGGTATCGGCGCCAGTGTATTGCTCGAGGCCATGGGCCTGCAGGACGACCGTGAAGTGTCGGTGTGGATGAGCCATGGCGACAAAGTCACCGAATTGCCGAACGGCTTTGTTGCTACCGCGGGCACGCCCAGTGCTCCGATCGCCGCCATGGAGGACCCTGGCAGGCGTTTGTACGGCGTTCAGTTCCACCCGGAAGTGACTCACACCACCGATGGCCTCGAGCTGCTGCGCACCTTTGCCCGGGACATCTGCGGCTGCGCAGGTGAGTGGACTGCGGCCAACATAGTGGAAGACGCCATTGCACGGGTCCGCGAGCAGGTGGGCGATGATCATGTGGTGCTGGGCCTTTCCGGGGGTGTCGATTCATCGGTGGTTGCAGCGCTGTTGAACCGCGCCATCGGCGATCAGTTGACCTGCATTTTTGTGGATAACGGACTGTTGCGCCTGAACGAGCGCGCCGAGGTGGAAGAAGCCTTTGGCGTAGAGGCGGGCATCGGCAATGCGCTGCCGTTGCACATTAAGACTGTGCACGCGGAACGGGAGTTCATCGACAAGCTGGCCGGGGTGGAAGATCCGGAAGCCAAGCGTAAGATTATTGGCAATACGTTCATTGATGTTTTCGAGCGGGAAGCCAACGCGCTGTCTGGAGTGAAGTGGCTTGCCCAGGGCACGATCTATCCAGACGTCATTGAGTCTGCAGCATCGAAATACGGCAAAGCCCATGTCATCAAGTCTCACCACAACGTGGGCGGGCTGCCGGACCGCATGGCGCTGGGCCTGGTGGAGCCGTTGCGGGAACTGTTCAAAGACGAAGTGCGCCAGATCGGGCTGCACCTGGGTCTGCCTCACGCGCTGGTATTGCGACATCCATTTCCGGGTCCGGGACTGGGGGTACGCATCCTCGGCGAAGTGCGCGAGGATTATGCCCATGTGCTGCGCCATGCTGATGCGATATTCATTGAAGAGTTGCGCGCGGCGGATCTATATGACTCGGTCAGCCAGGCGTTTGCGGTGTACCTGCCGGTTAAGTCAGTGGGTGTTGTCGGAGATGCGCGCCGCTATGAGCACGTGATAGCGCTGCGAGCCGTTGAGACCATCGACTTTATGACCGCCCGCAGCGCGCGGCTGCCTTACGACTTTATAGAGCGGGTTTCTAATAGAATTATCAATGAGATAGCGGCAGTTTCTCGGGTCGTGTATGACGTTTCGAGCAAGCCTCCGGCGACGATTGAGTGGGAGTAATAGGGTGACGCTAACCTATTGATTTACATGGGTTTGCGAGTTGCAAAGAATTTACAAAGAGCCCCGTTTTTGGGGCTTTTTTACAAGCGAAGTTACAAACGGTAGCGATTACTGCGCATCATAAGTATCATGTATAAGTGATAAGCGTACTTGACGCTGATACACATGCGATGGGGCTTACCATGTATGAGTACGTTAACTCAGAGAGGTAAGCATGACAGCAGCAGCCCGTGTAGCTTTAGTGGTAGACAATACGACAACGCAAAAACAGCGCAGCAAGCGCTCAGCTCCTACCCAGTCCTTCCTAACGGACAAGCACCCTATCTACGGCGGAAAAGCAGAAATCGTCAGAACTCAGCAGAGCGGCGGGTACTGGCACTTTCGCATGTGGATTAGCGAAGAAAGTAAGTACGTTCGCAAGACGCTGAAAACCAAGCACTTGGATACAGCCATAGAGCGAGCGGAGAACGAATTCTTTGCCATCAAAGCCAATCTAAATTCTGGCAAGCGCATCTTCAGCCCTACCGTACAGCAAGCCGCGGAGGAGTACCTCAAGCACCGCTGGGAGGTGGACGTGAAGCGCGGCTCTATCACTGAGGGGCGCTGGGGTACCATCAAGTCGCAGCTGAATCACTTTGTCGCATATTGCGGCATTGTAGGACGCAGCAAGCGAAGTAGCGTTACCAGACTTAGCGACTTGGAGAGCAAAAGCCTACAGGGCTACCAGCAGTACCGCCAGCAGAAGGGCGCCAAAGACGTCACCATCAAAAATGAGCAAGCCACTATCAACGCCCTTTGCAAATGGGCTTTTGATGAGGGTTTGCACTCGGTTCAGCACTACGTGTTCCCCAGCATCAGCCGCAGAGGCGTTGATGCTGACAGCTTACGCCGCAGCACCTACACAGATGATGAGTATCGTCGTATCAGCCGTGCACTCATCTCCTACACGTCTAACAAGACGGCTAAAGCGGAGTTCCTCAGTGCTGAGGAGCAGTTTACCCGTCAGCTGGTGCGGCACTTCTTCCTCATTGGTGCAAACACGATGATGCGCTTTGGCGAGCTTTATCAGCTCAAGTGGGGCAACGTAGAAACTTACTCAGCAGAGAGTCAGCGACTCGTCACTATCAACGTGCTAGCTGAAACCAGCAAGGTGCGACAAAGCAGGGTGATTAAAGTGAGAGGTGGCAAGCACTTTGATAGGCTGCGGCGCCTCAGCAAGCACACCAAGCAGGGTGACTGGGTGTTCGCTGCCCACAACGGTGAGCGAGTGACGCGTGATGCCTTGTACTACCACTACGCTCAGCTAATGACGTTGGCTGGCATTACGGATTGGAAAGAGCGAAACCTCACCTACTACAGCACCAGGCACTACGGCATCACAAAACGGCTACAGAGCAACGCTAATCCGCTCACGCTCAGCAAGGTGTGCGGTACCAGCCTCAAGCATCTCACTGAGACGTATTACCACGCTGATTTAACAGAGCAGGAGCGAGCTGCGCTGCTTCGCTACGAGGGCAGCTCTGCGGAAGTAGTGGAGCTGGACTAAAGCATTTCCACCGCGTTGCGCAGCAGATGAGGTGAAACCTCTATGTAGCGCTGGGTTGTAGCCAAGCTGCTGTGCCTCGCTATCTGCTGAATCACGCGGGCATGTACCCCACGCTCAGCCAGTTTGGTGAGCATGGTGCGACGCCCACTGTGGCTGCTCGCCCCATCCATACCTACTTGCTCGTACAGCTGACGAAACACTTGCTGGATTGTCTGGCTGCTGAAAGCGCCGCCTTTTTGGCTGGTGAGCAGTGGGGCATCAGCGGGTGCTCTGGCTCTGTGCTCCCGCACGTACTGGGTGATTTCCTTCCTCAGCTTCTCGCTGACAACAGCCTGCTGACGCTGTGCGCCTTTGGTTTGCCAGCGCTCTAGCAGAATCGTTTGCTTTGCTTCCCCATCACTGCCCATCACATCCCCAATACGCAAGCTGGCAATCTCACATGCTCGCAGTCCTGCACAGTAGCTAAGCATCACCATCAGCCTGTTCCTGTGCTGGTATCTCGTCAGTTTGGTGCTGTTGAGAACAGTTCGTAGTTCCTTGTCGTTCAAAACACGTGCTTGCTTCATCTTTGCTTTCCTCAGTAATTGGGGCTCCAATGACGACATTGGCTACGAGAAGCATCTTTTTGAGTTGCTCCTCTGTGAGTCGTCCCTTGTTACCCATAAAATCACCTAAATATCTGTTTTTGTTACCTTTTATTTTATTTTCATATATTTCAAAGGACGACTGGTTTTTGCCAGAAACTGTAAGTTTCCGTAATCACTGGGCTTTTTGCGGAAATGTATGAAATTGCGTGTTTCCATATATTTTCCGCCTGAATTCCCCTAAATCTGCTTACTTGGGTAACACCAAGCTCCCCGCGTAAAACGCCCTGTTAGCGTCTACAGCGCAAGTTGCGCTGTCTGATGCGCCTTACCCGCCTTGCTCACTAACAACGCTGTAAACGGTGATTTGAGTATTGAGATAAATACATGTGCTTATTGGAGTAAGGAGAAGCGCATGAAGCAGACGGACAAACAGTTTTTCAGCAAGCTCAGCAAGCACAGAGAGCCAATTGAGAAAGACAGAGAGGACATTGAGCGCGAAGAGACAGATGGCGAGTTAGTCACTGACGTGCTGAATGACTTCAAACGAGAGTTACGCAGAGGGTTGCAGGACGCCGTGCACAACTGCCTCAGCGATAGCCAGAAAGATAAGGATGAACAAACTCAGCATGAGCTTTTGCGATATGAGCTGGGTAGGCGACTGGCGAAATCACCAGAGGCGCGAAAGCAGTACATCCAGCGACAGCGTCAGTTTCAGCAGCGTTTTAAGAAATAACCCAATTCTGCTTACGCGACTAAGCGGAATTGATAAATAACTGTATGAACCACCAACAGATAACTAAAGCCTATGCAGACTGGTGTTCCTCTACGCAGCCAGATTTTTACTTCGTGCTGAATTACCAGTCCAAGCTCTATGCAGCCCCGCTCTGTTTCGAGCAGTTGAGCTCGCAAGTAAAAAAGCTGTTTTACAGATTGGAATGCGACGAATGGGGTTACGAGCAGCGCGAAAGCAGGTGGGGTAGACGCTTCTCGCGCATAGAGCGGATTGTGTGCATTGAGAAAGCCAGTGCTTATCACGCCAATGTGATGATGAACCGTTACGGGAGTGCCTCAGACGAGCAACTGCTTAGGCATGTGAAGCGGACTTGGTTAGACATACAGCATAGAAACGGGGACTGGGATGATGACTACCTATTCCTGCGTTCCAACAACGAGATTAAGAATCAGCAAGCAGTGTCCTTGTACAGCAACAAAGACACTGCAAAAGCTAATGAGCGCAACGAGGATACTCTCTGCTTGAGAGCGAGTTTTATCAGTAAGCACAGCAATAGACGGTGAAGCACATGCCTACGTTGTACTTATCACAGCAGAGGGCTGTGTGTGCTTAGTAATGACTGAAATATCAAAACCAATTCAAACAACAAAGGAGTGCCACTTGATAACAGATGAAATATTCGCTCAACTGAAGACAG
>CAZFCL010000082.1:0-5877 GCA_964517705.1 uncultured Zetaproteobacteria bacterium
AGCACCTCTGGGTTGCCTGGTTCGTTCATTAATACTGCCCGCATAGTTCACCCCCTTCACTATTACTTGGATGACAATTTCATCACAGTTTACCTGCCATGAAAAGCCACTGACATCTATTCGGAACGGGCATAGCATTGTTATCTGTTCTGATGATAAATAGGGCGTATATACTGGGCAAGAGGGGTGGTGAGTGATGCTTATTTTAAAACAGAAAGCGGGTGAATCGATTGCTTTGGGAGAGAATATTCAGATTCATGTACTAAGCGTGAAAGCAGGGCAAGTGCGGCTTGGTATTGAGGCACCGCCTGAAATCAAGATCAGCCGCAAGCTGCATGATGGGTGCACCACAGATATCCACCATCCAATGTTGTCATAGGACTATCTGAACGGTAGCAGCGCCGCTATCCTTGCCACCATGCGTTACTCAAAGTTTTTTATCCCAACACTTCGTGATGAGCCTGCGGATGCCGAGGTGGTCTCCCACAAGCTTCTATTGCGGGCCGGCTATATTCGCCGTGTGACCTCAGGTGTTTACGATTATCTTCCGCTTGGCTTGCGTGTATTACGCAAGATTGAAGAGGTGGTTCGTGATGAGATGAACCGTACCGGTGCCCAGGAGCTACTGATGCCGATGGTGCAGCCAGGGGAACTGTGGGAGAAGTCGGGCCGGATGGAGAAGTATGGTCCGGAACTGCTGAAGTTCCATGATCGGCACAACCATCAATCTTGCCTAGGCCCGACACATGAAGAGGTGATTTGCGATCTGGTGAGCCGTGAGTTGCGCTCTTACAAACAGCTTCCGATGAACCTCTACCAGATTCAGGGTAAATTCCGTGATGAGATCAGGCCACGCTTTGGTCTGATGCGCGGCCGCGAATTTATTATGAAGGATGCCTACTCATTTCATGCCGATGATGCCTCTCTGGCAGAAGAGTATCGTCGTATGTTTGATGCCTATGGGCGTATATTTACGCGCCTTGGGTTGAAGTTTCGAGCGGTTGAGGCGGATAGCGGATCCATCGGCGGAAGCAGTTCACATGAGTTCCATGTTTTGGCTGAATCGGGTGAAGACCTTATTGCCCACTGCGATAGTTGTGACTATGCCGCCAATGTGGAGAAGGCTGAGTCTGAGCGTGAGGTGCCGCAAGGGGATGCGGCGAACCTGATTGAGGTTGATACCCCGAATGTAACAGCAGCTGAAGATGTTGCCGAGTTTCTTTCCGTCGATACTTCACAGTTGATAAAAACTCTGCTTTATCGCGTGATTGGTGGAGTAATGGATGGCGAAGTGGTTGCTGCCTGTGTACGTGGTGATGATCAGTTGCAAGAGATTAAGCTGGTACACGCGGTTGGTGCTGATGGAGTTGAGATGGCAACAGATGCCGAGATCGCTGCTACTGGTGGTGTCACCGGGTTTGTTGGCCCGAGAGGGCTAAAGTGCAAGGTGCTTTTGGATCACTCTCTGACCGCTTCTTCAGGGCTTGTGGCTGGCGCTAATCGTGAAGGCGCGCACCTCTGCAGCATGGATATTGCGCGTGATCTTGATGACATCCAACTTGCTGATCTACGCGTAACCCGGTCTGGCGACCGCTGTAAGAAGTGTGGCGGTTTGATGGCGTTGTCACGCGGCATTGAGGTAGGTCACGTGTTCGAGTTGGGTAGGTGCTATTCCGAGCCGATGGAGGTCTTCTTTCAGGATCAGGGCGGCAAACGCTCCGTGGCAACCATGGGTTGCTACGGAATTGGCATATCAAGGTTGATGGCAGCGGTCGTTGAGCAGTGTTACGACGATGCAGGCATTTCATGGCCCCTAAATCTGGCGCCATTCCAGGTTGTGCTGGTAAGTATGGGCAAGTCAGGTGAAGTACATGAGGCTTCGGAGTCGGTTTATCACCAGCTGCTGGCCGCTGGCATTGATGTGCTTTGGGATGATCGCAACGAGCGGCCGGGTGTTAAATTTAAAGATGCGGAGCTGATTGGGCTTCCGCTACAGGTCGTCATTGGTGATCGCGGGCTTGCGGAAGGTAATGCGGAGGTTGGCCTGCGTGGTGCTGATCGAAAAGCTGTTGCTCTGGCTGAGTTGACAGATGAAATAGTGGCAATGTTGCAGGGAGCAAACGACTGAACGCAGCTGAACTGAAGCGTTTATTGGGGGGAGTCTCTCCCAAGTCTCTGCTGGCCGGTGTGATGGCTGCGGGGTTTCTGGTATCGCTGCCAATCTGGCTGACAAGCACATCTGAGGATAGGCAACACCTGACACAAACAGCAGTTAAAAAGATGGTGGAGAGGAATGTCGACCTTCTCGATTTCAAGCCGGAAGAAAAAGAGGAGCTGCGCAAGATGCTGCAGCCGAAGCAGCTGGCAAAGGCCTCCGGTTTTGAAAGAGATGTTTGGATCAAAGACCTTATTCAGACAGTTCGCCCATGGGTGCCTGATAAACATGAGGCGAAGTCAATTGCCCGTTGGGTCTATGTCTACAGTAAACATTTCGATCTTTCACCGGAATTGATTCTTGGTGTGATTGCCGTGGAATCACGCTTTGATCATTTCGCTGTCAGTAATGTAGGCGCAGTTGGATTGATGCAGGTGATGCCATTCTGGAAAGAGGAGCTGGGGCAGGCCGAAGATAATCTTCTGGAGATCGAAACCAATCTGCGTTATGGCTGTGCTATTCTGCGCCACTACCTTGATCGCTATAAAAAACTTGATCGCGCACTGGCAGCCTATAATGGCTCACTTGGTAGAATGAAATATCCCAACAAGGTTTTCAAAAGCATGAAAAAGTTTAAGGCAACGGACGTCGGGGTTTAGGCAACCATTCAGCACCACAGAATAGCTTTGCCTGTATTTAATGTTTCAGTTGATTGGCCAGTACCCGTAGTGCTCGCCCACGGTGGGAGACAGATGCTTTCTCATCTGGCGCTGATTCGGCAAAAGCCTTGCCGAGCTCTGGGCAGTAGAAAAGTGGGTCGTAACCAAACCCACCATCTCCAGTTGCCTCTGTAAGAATCAAGCCATCCACCTTTCCTTCTGCCATGAAAGGTCGCTCACTACCGGGGAAGGCGAGGCGGAGTGCGCAGACAAAGTGAGCGCTTCTCTGGCTTTCACCATCAAGTTTATCGAGTAGCTTTCTATTATTGTCGACATCTGTGGCACCGTTCCCAGCAAAGCGGGCAGAGAAAACACCGGGCGCCCCACCTAACGCATCAACACGTAGTCCTGAATCATCGGCCAGTGCAGGCCTGTTATTGGCCTTAGCAAAGGCTTCTGCCTTTTTCTTGGCGTTGCCTGCAAAAGAATTGGCATCTTCAACCACATCGATAAAAATAGTCTCATCGGCTGGTATCAGTTTAATACCCAGCTTTCCAAGAATGTCTTCGATTTCAGATCGTTTCTTCCGGTTATTGCTGGCAACAACAATATCCATGCTTAAGCAGTCACCGCACTCTTCTGATATTTGGCAAGGTCATGAATACCTTTGTCGGCAAGGTGTTTTAGTGCCATAAACTGATCCCAGTGCAGTGGCCGATCTTCTGCAGTGGCCTGTACTTCAATAACACCGCCATCCTCTGCCATAATGAAGTTGGCATCCATCTCCGCCTCTGAATCTTCGGAGTACTGAAGATCAAGAAGTGTAGTTCCACCCACAAAACCGCAGCTGACAGCGGCAACTTGTCCGATAATGGGATCAGACTCAAGCACACCTTCGCCGAGCAGTTTGTTGGCCGCGATACGCATGGCAACCCATGCACCAGTGATGGCAGCAGTTCGGGTGCCACCATCGGCCTGTAGCACATCACAGTCGATGCTGATAGAGCGCGGCCCCAGCACATCAAGGTCAACAACTGCCCTGAGGGAGCGACCGATCAGCCGTTGAATCTCAACTGTTCTTCCACCCTGTTTGCCACGGGCCGCTTCACGACCCCCACGTGTATGTGTGGCGCGTGGTAGCATGCCGTATTCGGCAGTGACCCAGCCCTTTTCACTGTTTCTCAGAAAAGGGGGCTGCTTCTCCTCTACACTGGCGGTGCATAGCACGCGTGTATGCCCGAATGAGATAAGGGCACACCCCTCCGCGTAGCGGTTAAATGTTGTGTCGATTGAGATAGGGCGGAGCGCATCCGCTGCTCTGTCTGTACGCATCTGTTACTTCCTGTTGTCCTGTTTTTTACTGAGCCATGACTTTATGGCTGTTGCTGATTTTCCGCCTGATGCTATACGGCCATCACCGGCAATCAGTGTTGGTGTGCCGGTAATATTTAGTTTCTTGGCCAGTGCAATAATATCATCGATTGGTGTAACACAGTTGGCTTTTTCAGGTGTGAATTTTTCCAACATCACCTTTTGTAGCATCTTGTGCTGATCCTTGCTACACCAGATAGCTTCTGATTTGGCATGCGCATGGGGGTGTAGCTGCTTGATTGGCATGAGGAATGTATAAACGGCCACACCTTTCAGTTGCTTTAACTCTTTTTCCAGCGTTCGGCAGTAGGGGCAGTCCGGGTCGGTAAATATCGCCAGCTTCAGCTGTGATTTCCGCTCGCCAGAGAGGATCGCCTTATCAAGGGGCAGGGTACTCCAGTCGATACGGTTAACCTCCTCCTTGCGCTCACGAGTGAGATTTCTTTTGGTGGAAGTTTCGATAATGTTGGCGCCCAGCACGAAGTGCTCACCACTGGCATCAGAGTAGTAGATGTTTCTCCCGCTACGCACCTCAAATAGGCCGGGGATCGGTGTTTCCCGTAGCTCGTCAACCTTTTCAACACGCAGCAGCTCAGAAGATTTTTGTGCAATGGCCTGCATGTTGGCCTTGGCCTCTTCGCCTGCATTGCTACAGCCCGTGAGCACAAACAGCAGTGGGAAAATCATTAGGTATCTATTAAACATATGGTCTCCGAAAAGTTATGGTATATTTTAATGACTGCTATGGAGAGATGCTGGCTGCATCTTGGGAGTTAGAGCTTTGAGCAGCCTGTTGGTGAAGGCTGTATCCTCCCAGTTGCGTGATCCGCGGTGGGCTTGAATGATGTTTCCATCGGCAGATATCACAATGGTTGTGGGCAGTGCCTGTGCCCCGATTTTTCGCGCCTGATTTTCATCGGTCAGTAGCAGAGGTAGTGTGACATCAAGCTTTTTGAGAAAGGCTGCAGCATTTTCACCCTTTTGATCGAGTGAAATGGTCAACACTTTCAGGTTGGGGTGCTCTGTAACCCATTTGGCATAGGCTGGCAGCTCACTGCGACATGATGGACACCATGAAGCCCAGAAGTGCACCAGCACAGGTTCTCCCTGCAGTGATTCCAGTGAGTTGGTGGCACCATCTCTATCCATCCACTTAAAGTCGGCAGCCTGAAGTGGCATCCATGTAAACAGAGTCAGCAGCAGTGCTGTAAACCAGCGAATCATCTTATTCTCCTATTTGGGTGCTGGAATCTTGCAGAAAACAGCATGGCGCGCCATTATTCCGCGCCATGCGAAAAGTACTTGCTCTTCTTCTCTCTGCAACACTGCTCTGTATCAGCGCTGTTCCTGCATCGGCAGGAGTGACAAGTTGTAGCGGTGCTGAAATGGATGTTGCAGCCATGATGAGTGGTGAAGACACGGTACACCATGAAGGCCATGGCAGTAGTGGTGAAGAGGTGCACCTTGGGCATGATCATCATGCCGGGCTCTCTGGCGACTGGCAGAGAGATCGCATCGAGTGTGGCTGCGGATGCCATCGTAGTATTGATTCACTTCCGCTCCTGTTGGCGCCGCATACTGTTGATGTGTCTGATCTTCAAATTGGCATCGAGTCGATTTTCGCATTAGGGCTTATGCAGCCAGCGTTGCTTGCAAGTAGCCCTCAGGTTCCAATCCCCCCTCCACAACTTA